>VRUD01000005.1:34203-85125 GCA_019456305.1 Cytophagales bacterium
CGCTATTTCCCAAACATCCCAGCGTGAGTACAAAAATTACAGCTATTTTAAAATATTTTTTCATAATATACATCAAATCAAACAATTCTGTTGCGTTAAAATACACAAAAAGCAGCAACATTATAGCGCCGCTTTAGGAACATATTTCATTACTTTTTGCAGCTTTATTTCAAGTTCTTTTATTTTTTTCTGCGTTAACCTGTTTTCTTTCTTTTCCTCTCCTCTCCTATTTCTTTAATGCCCTGGTATCTTCCCATTTTGCCACTCAGGTAGATATTAAAACCAATGATCGCAGCCAATAATCCACCTATAAACCCAAATACAGACCAAAAAGTTGTATTTAAAGTACCAACTCCCTGGTCTAACCGTTTAACTTCCAATTTCAATGTGTTTTCTAACACTGTCAATTTCTGTTCAATACCAGTCATTCTCGTTTCAATGCGAGTCATCCTCTTTTCAATGCGAGTCATCCTCGTTTCCATCTCATTCACTCCTTTATCAATCTCCAGGAGTTTCTTATAAATTTGGGCGTTACTTACCTGCTCATTCGCAGAGGCATAATCGCTATTTCCCAAACATCCCAGCGTGAGTACAAAAATTACAGCTATTTTAAAATATTTTTTCATAATATACATCAAACAATTTGTAGCAACAATTTACTTATTGATAATAATTTTCTTAACGACAATTCTTTCCCCATCATCAATTTTGAGAAAATAAATTCCATTATTGAGATTATTCAAATCCAAAGTAAAATTATTATTTTTTATTTGCTTATATTCCTGAGAATAAGCAATTTGTCCTAATATATCAATCAGCGATAATTTAAGGAGGCCATTTACCTCGAAATTAAAGCCGATGTTTACAAAGCCATTTACAGGATTAGGATAAATGTTAACAGTGTTTTGGTTATTCCATTCAGAAATACTACTACTTACCTGATCTTTCAATAGAATACTAAAACTCCCTTGATCCCCATTAAAACCATCAACCTGAAGGAAGTAAATTTGACCAGGCGTCAAACCTGTAAAAGCAATTTCAGACATATAGTTACCGGCAGCGGTATCAATATCTTCATTGCATGTAAATGGAGTGAGCAGACCTGAGCATGTATTATCCGCTGAAACATACAACGTTAGCTGAGAATTTGTCATGCTACCGGCAATAGTAGTTGCTGTAATGTTTCCGGTAGCTGTGGCTATAAAACTAAACCATACACTATTATTTACCAGGTTATCTTCCCAGCACGATCCTGGGATTTCGCCTGGAGCAGCCGTTGCATTGGTATTGTCACTACTATCAGCAATATTAAAAAGTAACGAGTCGGCATTACATATATCATCATTAATTTGTGTTATTATACAATTGATATGGTGTATATGTGCATCATTAAAAGTGATTGTATCTGTACCTCCATTGGGATTGGTAGTATAAGCCTTAAAGATATGTCCTCCAAGCGAAATAGGGATTGCAGGCAGGTTGATATTGACAGTACCATTAGTAGCTAAATTACCCGTCCATGAGTACGTGTTTACCGGATCAGCATCTATTTGGTAGTTTATCGTTACGGATGTAAGTGTGTCAGAGGCAAAATTCTTAAGTGTTACAACCGGATTAATTGAATCTGCACAACCGGTTCCATCAGGTGTAAGGATACTAATGATGCCAGCATCTAAAAGCGGTAAAGAAGGAGGTATACAACCTTGAGAAGTTTTGATACTTGCCCTGGGTCCATTTAACGTACCCATCATTCTTGTTTTCTGCCCCTGAGTAAATATATTCATACAAGCGTCATCGGTATAGTCCATAAAATTTGATGTCATATCATTCTGGTCAACAGGGGTTTCGGTGCAGGTATTTTGAGTGCCAGGGGGGCAGCCCCAATTAAACGAAGAGGTTGGGGGGGTGTCGCATACTCTGTCACCCATTGAGAAACAGTTTGTTGAAGCGGTTCCTACACATCCTCCATCAAAGGTATGATATAAGGCAAACCAGTGGCCAATTTCATGTGTAGCGGTTCTTCCTTTGTTAAATGGCGGGGAAAGCGTACCGACCCTCCCGAAATAATTATAGCCACATACAACTCCATCCTCAGCAGCAGGTCCGGAATTAGGGAATGTAGCATATCCTAATAAACTTCCCCCTAAATTACCCACCCAGATATTGAGATAATCATTTTTGGGCCAGGCATCTGCGCCTAACTGGGCTGTATATTTAATGTCATCATTGGTCCATGAATTAACCGTGGTCTGGGTTCTGGTAATTCCATTTGTAGGATTGCCTGATGGATCCCGGAGGGCAAGGCAAAATTCTATGTCACAATCAGCAGCAACACCAACGAATCCGGATGGGGTAAGCGTAGAATCTGCATTCAGTCTTCTGTAATCTTCATTTAAAACATCAATTTGTGAAATTACCTGAGCATCTGAGATGTTTTGAGTTGCGGTTTCCCAAACTACGTGAACAACTACAGGAATTGTTATAACTACGTTATTTGTTTTTGAATTTGGATGGTTTTTCTTCCATTTCTGCACCTGTGTTTCAATCAAATTCATCCTCTTTTCAAATCCAACAGGGTCTGAGGTTTTTTGCTGCTCTAAGTAAGCCATCGTACCGCAGGTTCTTTTAATTACTTTATCTTTTTTACCCTCTCCTTTTACAACAATGCCTGGGCTGGACTTTAGCATTTTATGCTGAGCAAATAAATATGTTGCTGCAAGCATAAATAAAACGATAAGAAAAGTTTTTGTTCTCATTGTGTGTTTAGTTTATTTAATTTTTTTGCAAGTTAATAAAGATTAGGAAAACAACTAAAAATATATAAATATTTGTCTGCAAGCCGACAGTAGCCGAAATGAAGGATTAAACATTTAAATCTTGAGTCCACTCTAATAAGTCCAAAAAATAAAAATGCCACTAAAACACCAAAACACCAAATCTCATCCCGCATGTGCGGGACTGAAAATCAATCAGTTAATTTTTGGTGGAATTTTGTGTTTTGGTGCTTTTGTGGCAAAAAAGACTTTTTAGAGTGGACTCAATCTTCATTTAAGAACTGTGATCATTAATAGCTACAACTGCTTTTATCTCCGGCACTGCCTGTTTTATGGTTTCTTCTATACCTGCTTTCATGGTAATTTCTGATATAGAGCACGAGCTGCAGTTGCCAAGAAGCTCTACTTTTGCTACCATATCTTTTGTTACCTCTACTAACTTTACATCTCCACCATCAATTTCGAGGTAATCCCTGATAGATTCAAGTGCGTTTTCTATCCTATTCATTAAATCTTTATCTGATATAGTCTTTTCGGTATTCATTATACATCTTCCATTATTAAAGCGTTCTTTATTGCGATCTGCTGTGCAACAGATTCAGCAAGCGCTGTAAATACCCCGGAATTTACAGTATCCCCGGTATTATCATGATCTTTGCCATCCAATATTGCAGGATGGCCATTATCACCAGATTCTCTTATATTTTGAACTAAAGGAATACAGCCTAACAAAGGAATATTATTTCTCTTTGCCAGATCCTTACCACCATCTTTTCCGAAAATATAATATTTATTATCCGGCAATTCCAGCGGTGTAAAATAAGACATATTCTCTACAATTCCCAATACCGGAACATTAATCTGTGGCATCTGAAACATAGCTATTGCTTTTTGAGCATCATCAAGGGCAACTTTTTGCGGGGTGGTGACAATAATAGCGCCTGTGAGAGGCACTGTCTGGACCAAAGTTAAATGAATATCGCTTGTACCGGGAGGCAGATCAATAAATAAGTAATCCAACCCACCCCAATTGCTATCAGAGATAAATTGCTTTAATGCCGAACTTGCCATAGGGCCCCGCCACACAACAGCATTATCCGAAGGGGCTAAAAATCCTATGGAGATCAATTTTACGCCATATTGTTCAATGGGTGTGATCATGTTTTTGCCATTTACTGCTGTTATGCCCGGTTTTTTATCTTCAACATTAAACATTCCAGGTATAGAGGGGCCAAAAATATCTGCATCAATCAATCCCACTTTAGCCCCGGATATTGCCAATGCCACTGCAAGGTTCGCAGTAATGGTAGACTTCCCTACCCCGCCCTTACCGGATGCAACTGCAACAATGTTTTTTACTTTTGGCAATACCGGCCCCTCATCTGATCTTACCGATGTTACTTCAGAAGTAAAATTAACCGTTATATCCAAATCCTTATCTACCGTTTCTTTAATAGCTTCAATACAAGAGCTTTTAAGCAGCTCTTTTAAAGGACAGGCAGGAGTGGTTAATAATATGGTAAAGCTTACCTTCTTACCCTCAATTTTAATATCTTTGATCATATCAAGCGTAACAAGGTCTTGCTTCAGGTCGGGTTCTTCTACCTTGCTTAAGGCTTTTAGTATGTCTTGCTGTTTAATATCCATATTTAAAATAATAACTGACAAAGTTAACTATTTAAAAGTTTTATTCAAAACTTATTTTTAAAAAAATATTCTATAAAATTTGTTTTTTCAAATTAATTATTTATAACTTGCAGTTTGTTTTCTATGCACTTTTTTCTATTCTCTTCAAATTGTTAGCAAAAACGCTAGATTTTCAAGTATTGTTACTCAAATATTATAAATTATGAAAAATACTACAGCTGACGACCCCAAAAGAAAACTTCATTGCAAAATACATAAGTTACTGCTTTCAGCTTTCTTAATTACGCTGTTTATCAGTTCAGGCAAAGCTCAACCCATTGTTACAGAAGAATGGGTTGAAACTTTTAGCGGGCCGGATTCTATTCTTAATATTGCTACTGCAATAGATGTTAACGGTAATGTTTATGTTACCGGCACAACTACAAATTTAGCTACTGGCGAAGATTTTGGCACGCTCAAATATGATAAGAACGGAAATTTATTATGGGCGAAAATATATGACGGCCCTGCCAGTGGTTCAGATCAGGCAACTTCGATCGTAGCTGATCATGATTGTAATGTGTATGTAACCGGGAATAGTTACGGAGGTCTTGCAACCAGAGAAGACTGGGCTACTATAAAATATGATTCATTAGGGAATGTTCAATGGATTATTCGTTTTGATGGGCCGGCAAGCGATAGAGATGAACCAAGGGCTATTACGCTTGATAGTGCCGGCAATGTATATGTAACCGGCTTTAGTAGAGGTATAGGTACTAATGATGATTATACTACCATTAAATATAATTCTAATGGCGTACAGCAATGGGCGGCATTTTTTAATGGCCCGGGCAATGAAATTGATAGAGCAAATGCCCTGGCAGTGGATAATTTGGGTAATGTATATATAACGGGAAAAAGCAGAGGGATTGGTATTGAAAGAGAATATTCAACAATAAAATATGATGCAAACGGCATACAACTCTGGGAACAGCGATATGATGGTACCGGAACAGGTGATAGCGAAACAAAGGGGATAGTATTGGATGCAAATAATAATGTATATATAACCGGTTCCAGTACAGAAAACGGATCAGGGCTGGACTATACAACTATAAAATACAGTACATCAGGCATACAACAATGGATAAGCCAATTTAACGGGCCTGGAAATGGACAGGATCAGGCAAATGCAATTGCAATAGATGCTCATGGGAATATATTTGTAACAGGCAGCAGCTTTATTAATGCCAATCAAATACTTTTTATTGGCAATTTTGATTATACAACCATCAAATACGACACAAATGGCACAGAACAATGGGTAGCAAGTTTTAGCGGACCAATTGATGGTTTTGATAGAGCGAATGCTATTACGGTTGATAAAGATGGGAATGTATATGTAACAGGAGGCATAGCATCAGACACAATAGACCTTGGATTTTTTGTAGAGACAGTGTCTGATTATGCAACCATTAAATATGACAGCATCGGTAATGAAGTATGGGTACAAACGTTTAGCGGACAAGTTAAAGGAAATGATGTGGCTAATGATATTGCTTTAGATGATGATGGCAATGTATATATTACAGGTTTTAGCTTCAATGGAAATAATTTTGATTATGCAACGATTAAATATAGTCAAGAGATAGAGAATGTTATTTATTGTGTTTTTGATGAGCTGTTAGATCAACAATTACAAAAAGATCCTTTTCTTCAGGATCAGCTTAACCAACAAGAATTAATCATCAAAGACTTCATTGAAAAATGTAAGCTTAACCCTGATAGCTGCACTGAATTTATAATACCTGTAGTTGTACATATTATACATGCCCCTGCTGATTCAATACCACAAGATGGAACAAGTAATATTACAGACGCACAAATAGAATCACAAATTGATGCATTAAACGCTGCTTTTAGCAATGCCTCTGGCGCTCCTCCACCTGCAGATAGCATGCATATAAAATTTTGTTTTGCCACGATAAAACCTAACGGAGACACAAATTGGGTTGGCAGACCCGGTATTACCAGAACGGCATCTTCATTAACAAACCATCAAATAATAGAATCAGAATTGACACAATTGGCATTAATAGGCTACCCCCAGGTAGAATATTTTAATATATGGGTAGTTAGCTCTATTAATGACCAAAATTTAACTGGTACTATATTGGGATATTCAGTGCCCCCTTTTTCTGCTCCCCTTGATGGTGTAGTAATAAGGAACGATGTTTTTGGTGATAATACCCCTGTTGGTAATAATTACAATCTCCGCCCTTTTCATGACCAGGGCAAGGTATTGGTGCATGAGACAGGTCATTATTTAAATTTACTTCACGTTTTTAACGCTGGGTGTTCTGGTACTGATTCGAGTAATTGTCTTGATTTTGGTGATAGGGTATGTGATACACCTCCTGATAGTTTAGAGACCTATGGCTGCCCAATAGATACCCCCAATACATGCTCCGAAACTCCCCTTGACCTACCAGACCAATTTGAAAATCATTTGGATTATACTGATGATGCCTGTAAAACTACGCTTACTGTTGGTCAAAGAGAGAGGATGCACGCCATACTATCAACTGTTAGAAAAACATTAGCTTCTTTTGACAATTTAGTAAGCGTAGGTGTTGAATGTTTACCCCCAGGTTTTTATGCTACTATCAATGGTTCTACAAGCCAAAAATGTATAGGAGAAACTGCTACATTTAATTCTGCACAACCTAATACTGCCGTAAGTTATGAATGGACTTTTTTTGGAGGAAACCCATATACTACAAATGGCCCTGGACCACATACGATTACCTATGACACAGTAGGGGCTTGGGGAGTTAGTCTTACGGTTACAGATTCTCTCGGTACAATTATTACTAATTTTGAACCCAGTTTAGTTTTTGTAGATTCTTGTAATCCAATAGCAAGTACACAGGGAAATTGGTATTTTGGTTTTTTTACTGGTCTTAATTTTAGTAGTGGGAAAGCAGTTTCAGTAAATGGTGCTCTATTTACAAATGAAGCATGTGCAGCTATTAGTGATTCAAATGGAACTCTATTATTTTATACTGACGGAAGAAAGGTTTATGATATAAATCATGATACTATGCCTGGTGGAACATTAAATGGTAGTATAAATTCACCTATTGCTGGAGGTCTTTATTCTACTACTTCAGCTGCGCAAGGTGCATTAATTGTGCCAAATCCCGGAGATACTAATCAATTTTATATATTCACTGTATCAGATATTGGAACTAAGAATTTTGGATTAAGTTATACAATAATTGATATGACATTAAGAGGAGGGCTTGGTGACATAGATACAAACAATTTAAATATTTCTGCACCCGGAGTAAATCCTAAAACAACAGAGCATCTTGCAGCTATACCACATTGTAATGGAACAGATTATTGGATAATCGTTCATGGCGCAGAAGACCCTTTCCGTAATAAATTGTTAACTTATCTGTTAACTTCTTCTGGATTACAATTACCAGTAGTAAGTAATTCGTTCTCTGTACCTATCACAAGCCAGCAGGCCTGGGCTGGTCAAATAGACGTAGCACCCAATGGTAGAATGGTAGCAATGCCAAGTTTTTCTGGTGGAGGATGTTCTCTTTATGATTTTGATAAAGCCACTGGCATATTTACTAATATTAAAGTGTTTTCAGGTTATCCGTATAGTGCCAGTTTTAGCCCCAATTCCAAATTGCTTTATTTACAAAAAGCTACAGGCGATCCATCTACATCGCATGTTGTCCAAATTGATCTATCATTTATTAATTTTAACCTATTTCCAATAATTAATGTTATTGGTACAGGTAATGGATTTACAAATTCACTACAATTGGGACCTGATGGAAAAATATATATGACAAGGTGGGGTGAACCAAAACTTTCTGTGATCAATTATCCAAATAATCTTAATTCTATTAACGATCCTAATGCTTGTGGATTTAACTATAATGGAATAAATTTAACTGGTGGATCATATAGGGGACTTCCAAATATGATTGATGCATTACCAAGTAGGGCTGCTGATTTTCAATTCTTTATTACTAACTGTGGTACAGTAGAATTCCATAACATGAGTTGTGGAAATTCATTTTTCTGGGATTTTGGTGATGGTAATACTGATACGGTTGAGCATCCTACACATATTTACGTTGATACAGGTACATATATTGTAACAATTACTATTGACAGTATTTTGACCCTCTCACAAACTTTAGAAATAAAAATACCTGACTCACCAATCATTGCAGGACCATCAGTTGTTTGTGAAGGTTTGGTTGGTATTTATTCTACTAATGACCTGGGATTTACCTACGATTGGTCAGTAAATGGTGGTATTCCTGACGATACCACAAATATTACCAGTATTGATGTAATTTGGGGAGGATTAGGAGGGAAGGTTATTCTTATTGTTACAGATCAAAGCACAGGCTGTATAAACGCTGATACCTTGTTAGTAACATTTGTTTCACTACCGGTCAATGCAGGAACCGATTCAAATATTTGCTTTGGTGATAGTGTTGTAATTGGACCGCAAATTGTTGATACTACTTTGACCTATAGCTGGTTGCCAACAACTGGATTAAATGATCCAAATATACCAAATCCAACTGCTTCACCAAATGATACAACTGAGTACATTTTATTAGTAACTGACACGAATGGTTGTATTGGAACTGATAGTGTAATAATAAATGTAACGGGTGAATTCTCGTTTAATATGATTGCCTTTGTATATCCAAACGGATATAATATAAGTTGTAACGGAGCTTCAGATGGATCTGTAATTGGTATTGATACCTTTGGTGGAACACCACCAATTGATTTAGTTGAGTTTAACAATATCCCGCCTCCTGTAGCTCCCACCAATTTAAGTGCAGGGATATATACAGCAATTATTTCTGATTCGAACGGTTGTATTGCAATTGACTCTATAACCATAACAGAGCCGCCAAGTTCGATCACGGCAAGTGGTCCAACCATCTTTTGCGAAGGTGATTCAGTTGTATTAACATCTAATTCACCTACAAATAATCAATGGTATTTGAATGGAAACATTCTTCCGGGAGACACCAATCAAACCCTGATCGTTGATTCTTCTGGTTTCTATACTGTAATATCGACAATTCCTGATGCTTGTGGGATCACAGTTGAGGAAGTTGTATGTGATACCATTTCACCTGATTTGTGTGTAGATATTATTGGATCACAATTGGTGGGAAACTTTGCTTGTGAGAATCCTGTTGACTCGTTATGTATTTTTTGTGGTCCAATACAATATGAAGTTACTTATCAAAATTTTGGAACAACGATGACCACACCCTGTACCCTTACTGTTACCTTACCTTCCCAGGTTAGCTATATTTCATCAGACCCGCCTGTACCACCGCCTGATACAGTAATTATAGGGCCTCCCATACAGCTTATATGGACTTCTTTATGTGATACTTCATTTGATCAAAATATAGTTGGTAACAATCTCACTATAATAACAGAGATATCTTCGCAAATACCATCTTGTATTATCATACCAGATACATTAACTGCATCAGCAGAATTCACACCATTGGATGGAGGCTGTGATAATTTAGACGTGGATACTATAATATATAATGGCCCTTTTGACCCCAATGATAAAATGTTGGTAAGCCCGCAAGGTGTGGGTATTTGCCACACTATACTTAAAACCGATGTACTTATTTACCAGGTCAATTTTCAGAATGTAGGCACTGACCTCGCACATAATGTGGTTATTGTTGATACCTTAAACCCTGCAGTTTTAGATATTTTCACTTTCAATCTGCTTCATACCAGCCATCCTGCTGCTTTTACCCTTACACCCCAGGGAATTTTAACCTTTATTTTCAATAATATCAACCTGCCTGACAGCGCTGCTGATTTAGCAGGAAGTGTCGGTTTTGTAAAGTTTAGCATTCAACCCGTTTCAAACATTGCTCCGGGTACTGTTATTGATAATAAAGCAGCCATTTATTTTGATTCCAATGACCCCGTTATTACCAATACCGTAATGAATACGATTTTGGGTGAACCGCTTCAAATAACTGCAAATGGCCCAACAACTTTCTGTGCAGGCGATAGTGTAACTTTAACCTCAAGCACTGCCAATAGCTTTTTATGGACAAACGGAGACACTACGCAATCCATTACAGTTAATACTTCAGGTAACTTTAGCGTATCGGATGCCAGCGGTTGCCTGGCAAATTCCGAACCAGTTACAGTAACAGTTATTACAGCGCCAATGGTTGATGCCGGTGATGACCAAACCGTATATATTGGTTATACGCCTCAGGGATGTGCTGTACTTTCTGCTGTTGCTTCTGGTGGTGATCCTCCCTACAGCTACTCATGGAGCACTGGTGAAACCACACAAGACATTACTGTTTGTCCTGCTATAACTACTACCTATACCGTAACATTAACGGACGCAAACGGTTGTTTTTCTTCAGATGAGGTAACCGTAAATGTGATTGATGTTCGTTGCGGTAACAACCTGAATAAAGTACTAATATGCCATATTCCACCGGGCAATCCTGATAATCCGCAGACGATATGTATCAGTTCAAATGCAGTTCCTGCTCATCTCACTAATCATGGCGATTATTTAGGGCAATGTGTAGATTCTACTTTCACAGACACTACAAATTTTAAAGCAAAATTTTCAGCTATGTTATTAAAAATTTATCCAAACCCTTTTAAACATACTACAACTATAGAATATTGCCTGCCGGAAGAAACACAAAATGCAGAGATTCGTGTTTATGATATTATTTCTGGCATGAAATTAAAATCATACTATATTGATGAACCTGGTTACGGCAAATTGATCATAAAAGCCTCTGATTTTAATACAGGTATGTATATGTATGAGCTTTATGTGGACGGAGTTCCTATTTCATTTAAGAAGTTTTTTATCATTGAATAGTTAAACAAAAAACAAAATGACAAAGAAAAAGCTAATTTTTAAAATATTGATTTTTATATTAATTAACATCTGTTCAAAGTCATTTGCTCAATGGCAGACTATTTATTATCCTGATAGTGTTTATACACTACCTGTTCTCGAATCTGTATATTTTGTTGACTATAATAATGGCATGGCAGCAGGTTCGGGTGTTTCTACCTGGGTTAAAGCAATTATAATCAGAACAAAAGATAACGGGTTAACGTGGGATACTGTATTTTATTCAGTTGATTCTTCTACATTTGAGCAAATAACCTTTTCAAATAGTAATACTGCTTTTGCTGTTGGTATAAAAGTTTTCCAGCTTGGTCAAAAAGGAATGATTGCAAGAACTAATGATTTTGGAAATAATTGGGATACTACGATAACATCAGCAAAACTACATTCGGTATCATTCCCAAGCGATAGTATTGGTTATGCTGTAGGTAGTGGTGGAACTGTATTAAAAACTACTGATGCCGGCAACAACTGGTTTACTCAGAATTCAACGGTTAATGATTATCTTTATTCTGTATATTTTCTCAATGATACTGTGGGGTTCTCATGTGGAGATACTTTTGTTTTAAAAACAATGGATGGAGGTAATAGCTGGTCAAATATTAATATCGGGGGTCTTCCTGCTAATGGATATCCTTATCAACAGGTATTCTTTTCTTCTGATAGTGTAGGATATTATATGAGAAGTTCTGATGGTTTCATTACTTACGTTTATAAAACTATTGATGGTGGTATTAATTGGAATTTACAATCCACCCTTCCTTCTTTCGAAAATTATTCTGCAATGTTTTTTATAAATGATACAACGGGTTATATTATGGGATGGTTTTCAATGCTAAAAACTATAGATGGGGGGGCGAGTTGGAATATTCAAACATCCATTCCTGGTGGATTTTGGAATGAAATGCAAGATGTTTTCTTTTTGAATAAAGATACGGGGTTTGCTGTTGGCCCAGGTATGTTTCATAAAACAACAATTGGAGGAGAATGTGTAACTCCCGCTAGTTTTAGTTTTTCAGATTCATTATTAACTGTTTCCTTTTATGATTCAATGTTTAATTCAACAAGCTGGTACTGGGCTTTTGGAGACGGTGATACGAGCACACAACAAAACCCTATCCATACTTATGATAGTGCAGAGATATATAATGTATGCTTAACAGCAACAAGTATATGTGATACGGTTACAATATGTGATTCTGTTACTGTATCTTGTCTTAAACCAATTTCATTATTCAGTTATATAGATTCTTCATTATCAGTTAGCTTTTCAGATTCATCAACAGGTGCAACGAGTTGGCTGTGGGATTTTGATGATGGAGATACAGATACAATTCAAAACCCTGCTCACATTTATCAAAATCCGGGTACATATACAGTAATATTGATTGCTGGTAATGTGTGCGGTAGTGATACTATTATGCGGTCGGTTACAGTAAATGCATTAGGTATAAGTGAGTCGGTATTTAATGATTTTAAATTATATCCCAATCCAAATAATGGCAATTTTAAAATAGATTATCAATTATCTAAAGGAAAAAAGGGGAAGTTAACTATTTTCGATATAATGGGAAAAAAAATATTTACCTATCCTCTTGTAAATGAAACGGATAACCTTAAAATCAGCAAAGATGAAGTTTTGGAAAATGGTTTGTACTTTTATCAAATCATAATTAATAATAATATTGTTAGGAGAGAAAAATTGTTAATAATAAAATAATAGCAATTATTTTTTTCATTAAGATTGTATATTAATATTACATTGCGTACTTAACGAACCTGATATGCTTTGGCATTGTTACCATCCTGCTGCTTTTACCCTTACGCCCCGGGGAATATTAACCTTTATTTTCAATAATATCAACCTGCCTGACAGCGTTGCGGATTTAGCAGGAAGTACCGGTTTTGTGAAATTTAGTATTCAACCAGTTTCAAACATTGCTCCGGGTACTGTTATTGAAAATAAGGCAGCAATATATTTTGATTCTAATGATCCTGTTATTACCAATACCGTAATGAATACAATTTTGGGTGAACCACTTCAAATAATAGTGAGTGGTCCAACGACTTTCTGTGAACCGGATAGTATCACCCTGACTTCCAGCCCTGCTAACAGCTATTTATGGTCAACCGGTGATACTACACAATCCATTACAGTTAATACTTCAGGTAACTTTAGCGTATTGGATGCCAGCGGTTGCCTGGCAAATTCCGAACCGGTTATCGTAACAGTTATTACTGCACCAACAGTTGATGCCGGTGATGACCAAACCGTATATATTGGCTATACGCTTCAGGAATGTGCCGTTCTTTCTGCTGTTGCTTCTGGTGGTGATCCTCCTTACAGCTACTCATGGAGCGCTGGTGAAACCACACAAGACATTACTGTTTGTCCTACTGTAACTACTGCCTATACCGTAACAGTAACGGACGCAAACGGTTGTTCTTCTTCAGATGAAGTAACCGTAAATGTAGTTGATGTTCGTTGCGGTAACAAACTGAATAAAGTACTAATATGCCATATTCCACCAGGCAATCCTGATAATCTGCATACTATTTGTATCAGCCCAAATGCTGTTCCTGCTCATTTGGCACAACATGGTGATTATCTGGGGCAGTGTGTGGATACTTCATTTACCGATAGTTTAAATTTTCAGGTGCAATCTTCAGCGGCACTATTAAAAATCTCACCCAATCCGTTTAAAAACAACTCAACCATAGAATACTACTTACCACAAGAAGTACAAAACGCTGAAATTATAATATACGATATTATTTCGGACAAAAAATTAAGATTGTACCGTATTGATGAAAATGGTTATGGGAAATTGATCATAAATGCGTCTGATCTAAGGGCAGGTATGTATTGGTACGGGCTTCATGTAAATGGGAGTAATATTTCAATGAGGAAGTTTATTATTATTGAATAATTTAAGAAGCTATAAAATTTTCATATACATTTTGATATAATATACTCGTATACAAAACCTAATGCTAATGAAAACTTTTAACAAGCTATACTTAATTTTTATCCTTTGTATATTATTTTCTATCCATCTCTGTATAGCTCAAACATGGCAATGGGGAGAAAAAATAGATATTATTAGTTTATGGCCTCAAGGTCCTCGCATAGCAGTAGATGATTGTGGTAATAGCTATGTTACCGGTAACGGTATTGGAGGAAGTGCTGATATATTCTTGGCAAAATATGATCCTCATGGAAATCTGATTTGGATAAAACAACCAGAAGGTTCCGGCATTGATAAAGCACTTGAAATTACCTTAGACGAATCAAACAATATTTATATTACAGGTTTTTTTAATTGGTGGATTTCTGGAACTGATAGTGGTATTGTAATATTTGAAGACGATACCTTAATAAGTAAAGGTAATGCTGATATTTTCATCGCTAAATATGATTCGGATGGTAATATGTTATTGGTTAAACAAGCCGGAGGTAAATATCAGGATCAGGGATCCGCAATTAGTGTTGATTTATTAGGTAACATTATAATCACCGGCTCTTTTAATGATACCATTATTTTTGATAACTCAGATACTTTGATTTCAGATTCATCTGATGTATTTGTGGCAAAATACGATTCAATTGGGAATGTCCTTTGGGTAAGACAATTTGGTGGTAAATACTATGATGAAAGTGTAGGAATCGCTGTAGATGACAATAACAATATTTATATAACAGGCTATTTTGAAGATACACTTATATTTGGTCCAGATACACTTTCGGCTTTTGTTACTGATGATTTATTATTTTTAGTAAAATATAATGCTTCCGGTAATGAAATTTGGGCTAAAATGGGTGTTGGAAATTACATTGGTGCTGGGAATACCGGAGAGGTAAAAGATATAACTATTGATCTCTCAAATAATATCTATATTACAGGTTATTTTGATGATTTTATTTATTTTGACTCTATCCAGTTAACCAATTTCAGTGTAAATGCTAATTTATTTTTATTCAAATTCGACACACTTGGCAATGTAATCTGGGCGAAAAAAGAAGGAGGGGTATCAGCAAGGGTAGAAGGTTATGGAATAAGCACAGATGATTCAAGTAATATTTATATTACAGGCAATTTTGGTGGTACAGTTTCTTTTGGAAATGATACATTAATTGATACCACATTTAGTAATATTTTTGTCGTTAAATATAATTCAGCCGGCAATAATATTTGGGTTAAACAAGCAGGTGGGGAATATTTTGATTCTGGATATGGAATTGATATAGATAAGAGGGGGAATGCTTATATTACAGGTATTTTTGGGTCTTTTCTTTTTCCAGGAGGAACTGCTGTTTTTGGAGATGACACTTTAGAAGTTACTGCTAGTGATTGGTCAGGTTTCATCGCAAAATTAGGCAATCCCTCTTTATCAATTAATATTATCAACAGCAGTAATGTAATTTGTAATGGTGACAGCAATGGCTATGCAATAGTAACCTCCAATGGAGGTATCATGCCTTATACTTATTTTTGGTCTAATGGAGATACAACAGATTCAATAGGAGATTTAACAGCAGGAACCTACACCGTAATTATAACGGATTCGCTGGAGTGCAGCGTAACAGGTTCAGTTACAATCACCGGGCCAACACCTTTAACTGCAAGCATTGCTCAAATCAGCAATATAAGCTGCTTTAATGAATGTGATGGTGAGGCTATAGTCTCTTATTCAGGTGGTACAACACCTTATATGATTGCCTGGGATGATTCAACAGCTTTTTCAGATACTATAATCACATTGTGTTCCAGTAATCATACTGTAATAATTTATGATAGCAATGGCTGCATAGCTTTTGATACTATCACAATCATTGAACCTGATTCCATTACAATCACATATACTATTGATTCAGCCAACCAAGGCAATAATGATGGTGTAATATATCTCACAGTAACAGGAGGCACTCAACCTTATACTTTTTCATGGTCAAATGGCGATACTACAGAAGATTTAGACAGCATACTTGCCGGTACTTATATAGTTTTGGTTACAGATTCATTGGGCTGCATTGATTCAGCAAGTATAGAAGTACAGGAAATAACAGGCATTCAACAATTTTTATCAATCATTACCGAGTTAAAAGTTTATCCCAATCCAAATGACGGCAATTTTCAAATAGATTATCAATTACCCGAAGGACAAAAGGGGGAATTAACTATTTTCAATATAATGGGTAAAAAATTATTTACCTATCCTCTTGTAAATGAAATGAACAGCCTTAAAATCAGCAAAGGCAGTGTTTTGAAGAATGGTTTGTACTTTTATCAAATCGTAATTAATAATCATATAGTCACTACAGAAAAATTATTAATAATGGCTTATTAGATATATATCTTTCTATTTTTCTTAAAAGTCGCTGGTTTAGTCAGTGACTTTTTTTATTTTTACATTTTTCCGGCAACCAGTATCCAGCAACTACCTAAAATGGGCAATATCTCTAAAAAAACAGTTGACCAGATCCACAATGCCATAGACATCGTAGATGTTATCAATGACTTTGTACCTTTAAAGAGAAAGGGTAAAGATATGAAGGCACTTTGTCCTTTCCATAACGAAAAGACCCCTTCATTTTCGGTTTCTGCTGCAAGGGGTATTTTTAAATGTTTTGGCTGTGGAAAAGGAGGCGATGCCATATCTTTTATAAAGGAATACCAGGGTTTTAGTTATTATGAAGCGCTCAAATACTTAGCCAATAAATATGGAATACAGGTTGAAGAAGATGAATTTACAGATGAAGACCTAAAGCAGCAAAGCGAAATAGAGAGCTTGTACATAGTGATGAGTTATGCTTGTAAATATTACCAGGAGCTGCTTTTTGAACATCCGGAGGGGAAATCAATAGGCATGACATATTTAAAAGAAAGGGGATATAACGAAAAAACCATCAGGGATTTTCAATTAGGCTATAGCCTGAATCAATGGGATGCCTTTAGCGTTGTGGCTCTGAAAAATGGCCATAGCGCTGATATGCTTGAGAAAGCCGGCTTAATAATTCGCAAGGAAGCAAAGCAATACGACAGGTTCAGGGAAAGGTTAATTTTTCCAATCCATAACCAGGCAGGAAAAGTGATCGCATTTGGAGCCAGGATATTGAAATCTGCCAAAGACCAACCCAAATATGTCAACTCACCTGAAACGGAAATTTATTCCAAAAGCAAGGTCTTGTATGGCATATACCAGGCAAAACAGGCAATCCGGCAGGAAGATAACTGCTATTTGGTGGAAGGCTACACTGATGTGATCTCGTTGCACCAGGCTGGGATACATCATGTTGTTGCCTCATCAGGCACTTCGCTTACAGAAGACCAAGTGAGGTTGATTGCCAGATTTTCTAAAAATATAACAATTTTATATGATGGAGACGAGGCAGGCATAAAAGCATCTATCCGGGGGGTTGATATGATCCTGGAAGCAGGACTGAATGTAAAAATAATAATGTTTCCTGAGGATGAAGACCCGGACAGCTATCTTAATAAAAAAGGCACATCGGATTTTAAAGCTTATTTGCTCAATAACCAAAAAAACTTCATCACTTTTATCACCGAATTCTATCTCAAAGATGCCGGCAATGATCCGGCTAAAAAAGCTCAAACTATTCGGGAAGTGGTTACAAGCATTTCAAAAATACCAGGACCGACTGAACGAACTATATTCTTAAAAGAATGCAGTAAACTTTTAGAAATTGATGAGAATACATTAGCCTATGAACTACATAAAAAACTGGGTGAAAAAAGAAAAGCATCTTTTCCTCATGAGTTTCCAACAAAAGAAGCAGGAAAAGATGATCCGGAGGAGGATATCTTTTTATATGAGGGGGAGCTGATAAAATTCATGATGCTTTATGCGTCTTTTAAAATAGATGAAAAAAGGAAATTTATAGAGTATGTATTAGAGCAAATAGAAGGTCTGGAATTTCTAACTCCTGTTTACTCCAAAATGCTCAATATCATAAAAAGTGAGCTTGGTAAAGGAAATATTCCTGATGAAAACTTTTTCTTAAAAAATGAAGATGAAGGTATAAAAAATGAAGCGATCAATCTGCTGTCTGAACAAGATGTGGTTAGCGAAAACTGGAAGAAGAAACATAAAATTGATGTCCCTGAAGATAAGGACATATTAGCCAGCATCACACATAAAACTATACAACGCTTAAAGATGAGGTATGTACAGAAGTGGGAACATGAAAATAAAAGCGAAATGCAAAAAACGGCAAATACAAAAGAAATTGAACAGCTCCAGAAAGTACATTTAAAACTAAAAGAAGATGAGCGGAAAATTGCTTCGGAGTTGGGTAATATTGTTGTAAGCGCATAGCGTAGAGATGCCCAAATTGGGCGTCTCTACGCTATGCGCTACGCGCCATGAACATTGCTGTAAACACCAGGCTACTACTTACAAATAAATTAGACGGAATTGGCTGGTTTACTTATGAAACTTTATTGAGAGTTACCAGGCTTCATCCCGAACATCACTTTACTTTTTTATTTGACAGGAAATATTCCGAAGAATTTATATTTTCTAAGAATATAACTCCTGTGGTGATAGCCCCCCAGGCACGCCATCCTTTTTTGTGGTATTCATGGTTTGAATGGTCTGTTCCGAGAGCATTGAAAAAATACAAAGCTGACTTATTTTTATCACAAGATGGTTATTTGTCTTTGAGTACAGATGTAAAATCATTGGCCGTGATCCATGATCTGAATTTTGAACATTTTTCCAAAGACCTGCCCTGGCTTGTAAGAAAATATCACAAGTCCTATTTCCCTGAATTTGCCAAAAAAGCAGCAAGGATTGCTACTGTCTCACAATATTCTAAAAATGATATAATCAACATATATCATGTTGATCCGGACAAAATTGATGTGGTCTATAATGGGGCAAATGAAAACTTTAAACCCATATCTAAAGAGGAAAAACAGCTTTGTAGAAAAAAATACACTCATAGTGCACCTTTCTTTTTATTTATAGGAGCTTTACATCCTCGTAAAAATCTGGCTAACTTATTTATAGCTTTTGATTCGTTTAAAAAATTTATTTCGAGCGAGAAACCCCCAAATAATACCGAAGAAGCCAAAATAAAACTGTTGATAGTGGGTAAAAAGAAATGGTGGACAAAAGAAATGCAGTTCGCTTACCAGGGAATGGAATTTAAAAATGAGGTGACTTTTATTAATAGATTATCCGGAATTGAACTTAACAACGTAATTGCATCTGCCCTTGCATTAACTTATGTATCAAATTTTGAAGGCTTTGGAATTCCTGTTTTGGAAGCAATGTATTGTGAAACCCCTGTTATTACCTCAGATGTGACTTCCATGCCTGAGATAGGAGGTGATGCTGTACTTTTGGTAGATCCTGCCTCCACAGATTCCATAACAAATGCAATGATGAAAGTTGCAAAAGATCAAAAGTTAAGGAAAAAGCTGATCAATAAAGGTAAAATACAGAGACAAAAATTTTCGTGGGATAAGACGGCAGATTTACTATGGAAATGTATAGAAAAAGTTATCGCATAGCACAAAACTTATGAATAAAAAATTCAAATTGAGGATCCTCATAATCTGTCCACGCGTACCATATCCTCCTGATGACGGTGGCGCTATTGCTATGTTTGATGTGATCAACCATCTTTCTAAGAACGGTCACAATATCACTGTTCTTGCCATTAATACGCCCAAACATTTTCAGCCGGATAATGTCTTAGATGGCATAGCATTGCTAAAAACCGTTTTTGTAAACACCAACATCTCAGTATTTAACGCGTTCTTAAATCTATTCAGAAAAATGCCATACAACATTGAACGATTTATTTCTAAAAAATTTAAAAATACTTTAATTCAGCTTTTACGATCAGAAGAATACGACCTGATACAAATAGAGGGAACTTTTGTAGCCTGGTATGTAGATATAATTAAAAAAAATATCAATATTCCGGTAATATTACGTTCACACAATTTAGAATATCAAATCTGGGCACGATTAGCATATAACGAAAAAAAAATATTTAAAAAATGGTATTTAGAAAAACTTGCCAGAGGAGTAAAAGATTTTGAAAGAGAATATCTTAATAAGTTTGATGCGATCGCTGCCATCACAGAAAATGATAAACAAAGTATGAGGCAATTAGGCTGTACTACTCCTATTGAATATATACCGGCAGGGGTAGAATTGGAAAGATTTAAAAATAATAATAATAATATTACCAAACCAAACAGTATTTTTATATTAGGCGCTTTGAACTGGATGCCAAATCTTGAAGCCCTTGAATGGTTTTTGGAACATATTTGGCCTGCGGTTCATAAAAATCTCCCGGAGATTACTTTGCATATTGCAGGAAAGGACACACCTGGTTATTTGTTCAAACTAAATCTTGAAAATGTACATGTTCACGGATTTGTGGATTCCGCTTCTGATTTTATGCAGCAGCATGACCTGATGGTAGTACCACTTCTCTCAGGAAGTGGAATGCGCATAAAAATCATAGAGGGCATGGCTCTCAGTAAATGCATTATTTCTACTTCTCTTGGAGCAGAAGGAATAGATTGCGAAAATGACAGGAATATTTTAATTTGCGACACACCGCAGGAATGGATTGACACTATCGCCAACTATTTTAAGGATACCTCTCCAGGTCTGTTAATTGGAAAAAATGCAAGACAGTTAATTAATCAAAAATACAAAAACGAAATTATTATTAAGAGATTTATCCATTTATACAATTATCTAATAGCTAATAGCTAATAGCTAATAGCTAATAGCTAATAGCTAATAGCTAATAGCTGTTAGCTTTTAGCTTTTAGCAATAGATTTGATAACACAAAATCAAAATGAAGAACTTTAGAAGATTGAAAATTTGGGAACGAGGAATGGAATCTGTTAGCTTTTAGCTATTAGCTTTTGGCTTTTAGCTAACAGCCAACAGCCAACAGCTAACAGCTTTTTGAAGGGTTGCATGAAGAGCAACGGATGATCAACAGTTTCATTATTACACTGAAATTAACAGCTATCAGCTAAAAGCTAAAAGCTAAAAGCTAACAGCTAATTCTTAATGCTTATCATACTTTTAATCTTATTCTGGCTATCCGTATTCTTAGTTTCTCACACTTACCTGCTATATCCATTACTGCTAAAGTTGTTAAGCAGCAACAAAAAACAAAATCAAATTATTTATCAACTAAAAGATAGTGATTTGCCTGAGGTAGATATATTATTGGCTGTATTCAATGAAGAAAAAGTCATTGAAGAGAAGATCCGATCTACTTTTCATACCAGTTACCCGGTTAATAAGATCAAATTTTATATTGGTACAGACGCTTCCACAGATGAAACTAATGAGATCATCAAAAAATACCAACAGCAATATTCTCAACTGCAACTGATTCGATTTTCAGGCCGCAGAGGAAAAGCAGCAATCATCAACGAACTTTCAAGCTGTTCAAAATCACCTGTAATGATCCTTACTGATGCGAATGTGTTTTTTGAACTTCATACGATATATCACTTAGTGAAACATTATAAAAACCAGGAAATAGCGCAGGTAGGTGGGAACATTTTACATAAAACCGTTAGCCTGGATCCGAAATCTGAAATTCGAAAACCGAAACTCGAAACTCGAAATCCGAAACTCGAAACTCGAAATCCAAAATCACACAAAGGTATTTCTTTCCAGGAAAAGGCTTATCAAATTCGCGAAAACAAGATGAAATACCAGGAGGGCATTGTTTGGGGATCAATGATTGGTGCTTTTGGTGGCTGTTATTCAATCCTTAGGGACTATTTTATTCCCGTCCCCCGAAATTACCTGATGGATGATTTTTACATATCAATGAATGTATTAAGTAACAACAAAAAAGCTATCAACGAACTCGAAGCGAATTGTTATGAAGATGTATCGGTTAAGCCCTCTGAAGAATTCAAGAGAAAGGTAAGAATTTCGGCAGGTAATTTCCAGAATCTGAGCGTCTATAAAGGCTTATTATGGCCACCTTTCACAGGAAAATCTTTCGCTTTTTTATCACATAAAGTGCTTAGATGGTATACTCCGTTTTTTATAATTGTTGCCCTTATTTCAAATTTACTCCTAATGAATTATTACATTTTTTATCAAATAACACTATGCGTGCTCTTAGCTGCTTTATGTATTGTTATTTTAGATATTGTATTAAAAATAATTAATATCAATTGGAAACTATTTAGGTTTATATTTCATTTCTTTTATATGAACTTAGCCTTGTTGGTAGGTTTTATAAAGTTTTCATTGGGCGTTAAAACAAATATCTGGCAGCCTACGGAACGAAATCAAGAATCAATAGACAATTGACAATAGACAGTTGACAATTCACCCCGGGCACTCGGGTACACTTACTATGAATAAACAAATAAAACTCAACACCATAGAGCAAGCCATAGACGCAGTCAAAAACGGAGAGATCATCATTGTAGTAGATGATGAAGAAAGGGAAAACGAAGGTGATCTTATTTGTGCTGCTGAATGCGTAACCCCAAAAATTATAAACTTTATGTCAAAAGAAGCACGCGGGATTATCTGTGCTTCGCTTGAAGAGGATCGCTGTGAAGAGCTGGATCTTGACCTAATGGTGGGTAAAAACACAGCGCCCAATAAAACCCAGTTTACTGTTTCGGTTGATCTGTTAACAAAAGGCTGTACCACTGGTGTTTCTGCCATCGACAGGGCAAAAACCATCAAAGCGCTCGTTGATCCTAATACCAAACCCGATGATCTGGGAAGGCCAGGACATATCTTCCCGCTGAAAGCTATGAAAGGAGGTGTGTTGAGAAGAACAGGACATACTGAAGCTGCCATAGATTTTGCAAAGTTAGCCGGCTTTGAGCCTGCAGGCGTTCTGGTAGAAATAATGAATAAAAACGGCACGATGGCACGCATGCCAGACCTGAGAAAAATAGCAGACCGTTTTAAGTTAAAATTGGTTACAATAAAGGACCTGATCAAATACAGACTTGAAAAAGAAAGCCTTATTAAAAGAGAAATAGCTGTAAAATTGCCTACCGAATGGGGAGACTTCGATCTTGTGGCTTTTAAACAATTAAATACTGACGGTATTCATCTTGCACTAATTAAAGGTAAATGGGAAAGAAATGAACCGGTGCTGGTTAGAGTACATTCATCCTGTGTTACAGGAGATGTTTTTGGCTCCTGCAGGTGCGATTGCGGCAAACAGCTCCACAATGCAATGAGTTTGGTTGACAAGGAAGGCACGGGTGTGGTATTGTATATGAACCAGGAAGGCAGAGGTATCGGACTGCTTAACAAACTTAAAGCCTATAAATTGCAGGAACAGGGACAGGACACAGTAGAAGCCAACCTTCTCCTGGGGTTTGATATGGATGCAAGAGATTACGGTGTAGGCGCCCAGATATTACGCAACCTGGGCGTTTCAAAAATGAAATTAATTACCAACAATCCTAAAAAAAGAGCCGGTATCACGGGCTATGGACTGGAGATCGTTGAAACCATCCCCCTTGAAATTGCTCCCAACAAACACAATAAGAAATACCTGACCACCAAAAGAGATAAAATGGGGCATGATATTTTGAAAAAGAAGAAAAAAAGAAGGGGGAAGAAGTAGCAGTAATTCAATAGTAATTCAATAGTAATTTAATGGTAATTCAATGGCAATTCAATGGAATTACAACTGAATTACAACCGAATTACAACCGAATTACAACCGAATTACAACCGAATTACAACTGAACACTTCGGCAGGCTTGCAAATAGCGGGATTAGCATTATATATACACCTAAAAATCTAAATCAAAAAGAGGAAAAGTACGTCCTATTGTGAATAAAGAGCTGCATTAAGACAATATGTTGCAAAAATTAATAATAATAGGGTCAACCAGCACCCAGTAACCAGCATCCAGTAACTGATAATTTGATGCATGATGTTAATAATGATTACAATTTAAGTTGTTTTTTTTAATTTAGATTTTTAGGTACAGATGAAAAAACTAATCATATTTATCATAGCAGCCAACGCAGGCAGCTTAATATTGAAGCCACCTGACAATTCTCAATTAATCGCATCACTCACTCAAACTGACACTACTTCTCAAGATCACAAATCTACCCCCCTCTTCCCGGGTACTCGGGAGGCTGGGAGTGAGGCGCTCGATTCCCTCAAAAACGCTCTCAAAAACGCAACCCACGATACCACCCGAGTAAATATTCTACTTCAAATTGTTGAAAACATATATGACGACAACGTATGGCCTGAATACAACCGGCAAGCGCTGGATATTGCCGAAAAAAACATCCCCCGCAGCAAAGGAGCAGTATTGCTCGCGTTTAAAAAAGCAAAAGCAGCCTCCCTCAACAACATAGGTTATATTCACAATGTACAGGGCAACCCAGACAAGGCGCTGGAATATTACCTGCAAAGTTTGGAGATAGGAAAAGAGATCAATGACAAACAAGGCATCGCCACCTCATTAAATAACATAGGTATGATCTATAAAAACCAGGGCAACCTTGACAAGGCGCTGGAAAATTTCCTGCAAAGCTTAGAGATACAAAAAGAGATCAATGACAAACAAGGTATCGCCACCTCATTAAATAACATAGGCCTTATCTATAAAAACCAGGGTAACCCTGACAAGGCGCTGGAATATTACCTGCAAAGCTTAAAGATACTAAAAGAGATCAATGACAAACAAGACATCGCCAGATCATTAAATAACATAGCCAATATCTATTACGACCAGGGCAACCATGATCCCGATTTAATCGGGATGAAACGCGACAGTTTGTTCAACAGGGCGCTGGAATATCACCTGCAAAGCCTGGAGATAAAAAAAGAGATCAATGACAAACAAGGCATCGCCTACTCATTAAATAACATAGGCGCTATCTATTACAACCAGGGTAACCCAGACAAGGCGCTGGAATATTACCTGCAAAGCTTAGAAATACAAAAAGAGATCAATTACAAACGTGGCATCGCCTACTCATTAAATTTCATAGGGCTCATTTATCTTGAACGTAAAGACTATACCACTGCCGCAGACTACTGCACGCGCTCACTCTTCATAGCAGAGGAGCTTGGCTATCCTGAAAACATAATGAGATCTGCCGGAAGCCTGCACAAGATATACAAAGCCATGGCAAAAAAAGCCAAAAAACAGGGCTTGTGGGAGTATGGTGAGCGCTATGCAACAGCTATAGAGTACAACGAACTCTACACACAAATGCGCGATACGGTCCACAACAACGCCATGTCAAAAGCCATTGGCAAGGTAGAAGGTAAGTTTGAGTTCAAAATGGCGCTCAAACAAAGAGAGCAGCGCGAAAAAGAGCAGGAACTAAAGAAAGCCAAAGAAACATCACACAGAAACAACCTGCAAAATGGTGCAATCGCCATCGGTATATTTGTATTACTTACAATAATTATCTTTCTCGGTAATTTTGTAATGCCCGGGTGGCTAGTCAATGCTTTGTCGTTTGTACCTTTTGTACTGCTGTTTGAGTTCATCACCGAGCTCACTGAACCCTGGACAGAAGGCTTCACAGGTGATCAGCCCATATACGAAGTGCTCATCAATACCGTGGTGGTATTAATTATATTTCCCATACAGTACATTTTTGAAAAAAAGTTGAGGGAGAGGCTGTACAGAGCAAAGAAGAAGCGGGCTGTAGCTCGGATTGGTAATCCGAGAAAGCGGAGGAAGGGGAGTAGTAGTATAGCGTTTCATAAAAAGGATAACATTTAACCTATATTATTCCTAAACTTTAAGATGAAACAAATAAAATCCCAAATCCAAAGCTCAAAATCCAAAATAAATCCCAACCCCGCACATAAATAGAGTGTGCAGAGAAAACCATTTAATCTAAAATTTATGTGCGGGGCAAAACCTAAATCCCAAAAAAAGAATTAAATGACTCAAGAAAAAAAGCCATACGATTTACAGGAAAGATTATTGCTGTTCGGGAAAAGAATGATTATAAGCAGAAAATCGTAACTTTGTGTTCTGAAATTGGGATTTTTCATTTGGGATTTATTTTGAGCTTGGGATTTTGAAATTGGGATTTTATGAATAATTGAGGATAGTAATTATTTTTTATTTGTTATTATTTTAGTGAAACGATATAATAGTGGTATATTTGTCACGCATATAACGAGTTATCATCAATTCTCTACTAAATGAATAGAACTCTTTACATATTGATAGTACTTGCGTTTTTCTATGCTTGTAATTCGGAATCAGAAAAAAAAGACCCTATAACTAAGATTAAAAGAGAAAAATTAATTACACCTGTATCGGAAAAAGAAAATCAGCGAGACTCAGTACCAAACACGTCAATTGAAAAAGATAGGTGCTTAGACAGAAAAGATATAGACGTTCCACTTGAAATAAGGCAGAGTTTAGGAAAGCTATATCCAAATTATAGAATTGCTAAAAATTCTGATTTCTTCGACAATTACTGGTGCTATTTTTATAAAGAAAGTGATTCTCCGTATTTCATAACCGGTGACTTTGATGGAGATGGTAATAATGAATTTGCATTAATGCTAACAAAAAATGAACGAACAAAAACAATTATTGTGGTTCTGGATAAAATAAGGGGACAATTTCAATCAATGGTTGTGGACAGCTTGGTTGCTCAACGAAAACCTAATATTGATATTAAGTATACAAAATTTTATAGTGGCCTTCATAAACACAAACCTGAAACTATAAAAACTATGGCAACTGATAGTACCTATATTTTCTCAAACGAATTTATATCACTTGATTTTTTCGAAAAAGGTGGATATTATTACCTCTGGACTGGAAAAGAATTCAAAAGAATCGGAGTAGGATGTTAGAGAGCAACTTAACAATGAAATTAGAGAATACTTTTAAATTAAATTAACATGAAAAAGAAAAACAAAATTTGGATTTTCCCATTAATAATAATGGGATTAGTATTAATTCTTACCAATAGCTGTAAGAAAGATGACAAAAAAGACGACACGGTACCGGCACCGACTGGACAAGTACCTGTTTTGGCAACTTCTGCTGTAAGCAATATTACACAAACCACTGCCTCTTGTGGTGGTAATATTACTTCCGATGGAGGAGATACAGTAACAGCAAGAGGCGTATGCTGGAGTATATTTCAAACTCCTACCATAGCCGACAGTAAAACCACCGATGGTACTGGCGCAGGCAGTTTTACAAGTGCTGTAATAGGTTTAATCGCCAATACTACTTATTACGTGCGAGCTTATGCCACAAATAGTGCAGGTGCAGGATATGGGGAACAAATTCAATTTATTACAACGGGAACAGTTACTGATATTGACGGAAATACATACCAAACCATAGGAATTGGAACTCAAATCTGGATGGCAGAGAATTTAAAAACCACGAAATATCGTGATGGTTCAGCAATAACCAATGTTACCGATAACACAGCATGGAGTAGCCTTACAACAGGCGCTTACTGCAATTATAATAACGATACAAATAATTCAACAATTTATGGCAGGTTATACAATTGGTATTCAGTAAACGATAGCAGAAATATAGCCCCCGCGGGCTGGCATGTGCCCACCGATGCCGAGTGGACAACACTTGAAAATTATTTAATTGCAAACGGTTATAATTACGATGGCACAACAACGGGAAATAAAATAGCAAAATCCTTAGCATCTACAACGCTGTGGTCACCCTCAACAAACACAGGAGCAATTGGCAATACCGATTATCCAACGTACAGAAATAAAACCGGTTTGACAGCCCTTCCGGGTGGCAGCCGTTACAGTAGTACGTTCCTCGGCATTGGCGACTTAGGTTACTGGTGGAGTTCTACTGAGGGCAATGCTACGAGTGGCATCGACCGGTTCATGAGCTACGCTGACGGCCGTGCGGGCAACAGGGGCATCAGCAGTAAGAAGTTGGGTTACTCTGTCCGTTGCGTGAGAGATTAATTTATTTGATAATTACCAGCTTGCGGGTCGATTTTTTTTTGAAATGGCGCTATACAATGAATTACCTGTTTACCCCGTAGGATATTTTGCTTTTAAAGCTATAAAGTTAAAATTGGCTGTTATCCAACGGGGTGAACCAGGCGAGGTTGTTGAGCAGCTTGATCTTTGTTGTATCTGTTTTGGCGTTTTCAAGGGTATGGAGGAGGGAATCAGCTTTTGGGGTTTGGGATAGGGCTGCGAAAGACAAAAGCCAAAGAGCAAAAATCAAAGGGTAAAAGTAGAGGTTTTTCATAATTGAGTGCGTTTACCTCACCCCCCAACCCCCTCTCCACGCCAGTGGAGAGGGGGTTGGGGGGTGAGGGGGGTTAGAGGGAAAGAGTCTTTTTTTGTTCTTCTGCTGTTTTGCTAATTATAGAGAGAACATTATTTATATTTTTTTCTACTTGTGTATTTGTAAAACGCAGTACGCTGTATCCCATGTTTTCCAGATCCTCCTGTCGTGCAACATCATAATCTTTTTCATCAGGAATAGTATGGATTGAACCATCTAGTTCCACTATAAGGACTACTTCTGCACAATAAAAATCAACTATATATGAAGCTATAGGATGTTGTCTTCTAAACTTAAGGTTGTTTAGTTTCCTGTTACGTAATACTTGCCATAGGATCTTTTCTGCCTCTGTAGCTTGTTTACGAAGCTGGCGTGCTTTTTCCACCTCGTTTCCTTTTATTCCACCTTTACGAGTTAGGTAAAGAGGTGAATCAGATGAGTTAAATTTTTTAGAAATACTCATATTCATTTTTAATAGTTTATCTCTCTCCACCTTTTCTCCCCTCTCCATTTTTTCTCCCCTCTCCACGTCAGTGGAGAGGGGCTGGGGGTGAGGCGACACCTTACAAAATTTGATAATTTAATAATGTGAAGGTTATTTTCAAAATTGATCCCCAATACTCGGGATAAGAAATCTCACGTCTCAAATCTGGTATTCTCTGTTATCTAATAATGAGTCTCTTCGTTCTTTTTCCATCTGTGTAATCTTTTTAAATCTGTGCCTGTGCCTTCATGCAATAGAACCTATCCTTTTTTATATATATTGCAGGTTATTTCTAATGAAATCCTTCAATCCGCAAATAGCATAAAGAGGTATATTGACTAACCAGTCCTCTTTTCTATAGTCCGACATAGATGTTCTGATTGCCAGGGTTGGTTTGAATTTCTCAACAAAAAACTTCAAACTTTTTGCCTGTAAATTTTCTTCTGCTTTTACCTCAACAGGAATCAACTTGTCCTGATATTGTAATAAAAAATCTATTTCAGCAGTTGATTTTTCAGATGACCAGTAAAACGGGTTCAATCCTGATGCTGAAATAAGTTGTTGTAATATAAACTGCTCACTTATCACTCCTTTAAATTCTTCAAAAATACCGATGCTTTTTAGTAAAATTTTTACATCTATATCACATATTGCACCTAACAATCCAATATCGGCAAAAAACAGTTTGAATGTTTTTAAGTCCTCATAAGCTTTTAGCGGAATTGCCGGCTTTGACACTTTGTGTACCTTGTGGACTAATCCGCAATCAACAAGCCACGATAAAGCATGCTCATATTCCTTAGCCCTTGCTCCTTGCCGTATTAAGCCATATATAAACTTTCTGTTTTCTTTTGCCATTTGAGCGGGTATAGAATTCCATAGCATCCTGATCCGGGGAACAATTTCATGGGGTGCATGTTTTGAAAAATCCTGTTCATAAGAAGCTAATATTCGTTTTTGAATCGCCCTTACTTCATCAAAATCATTATTCAATGTGAATTGATAAACCGGTTCGGGCATTCCTCCTATAAAATAGTATTGACGGAGTTGTTCTATATACTTTTGTTTAAATTGCCTGATAAGTTTCCAGTCCTTTTCGTGCAACAGACCCAGTAAGTTCTCCTGTCCTGCGGCTTCTAAATATTCTGTGAAGTTTAGTGGGTAAAGGTCTAAAAATTCAACTTTTCCAACAGGGAAGGATGTTTTTTTATGCAATGAAACTCCCAGCAAAGAACCGGCTGATAATATATGGTATTCAGGAGCATTTTCAACAAAATACTTCAGGGAAGTAATAGCTCCCTCTGCTTCTTGTATTTCATCAAAGATAATCAGCGTATTGGCATGATTTATTTTAATTCCTGTTTGAATTTCCAGCGCTTTAAGTATTCGTTTTATATCATAATCCTGTACAAAAAGGTCTTTAAGCAATTTATTGCTCTCAAAATTAATGTATGCGCATTGTTCATATTCCCTTTCTCCAAAATCTTTCATTAACCAGGTTTTTCCTACTTGCCTGGCGCCTCTTATAATAAGGGGCTTACGTGAACCGGAAACTTTCCATTCTAATAGTCGTTTGAGAGCCGATCTTTGCATATATTGTAAGTTTTTGACGCAAATATACACTTTTTCTTAGGACTTTTTGTAGTATCAATACATTTTTCCTAAGAACATTTTGTATTGTATAAAAGGTAATGATTTAATAATTTGAAGGTTATTTTTAAAATTGATCCCGAATATTTGTGATGAGAAATCAGTACGTCTCAAATCTCCTATTCTATGTTATCTAAGCCCCATGCGCTAATAATTCCTATAAAACTCCCTGATCTTAACAGTGATTTGATTATAGATTGGTTTTGTAAACCCAATAAAGAGGTCTTGTGGCGGAGGGGGGCGAAGTTTTTTATTTTTGATCAATTTTTTTTGTTTGGCATTCAGCGCCCTTTCATCTCCATTAAAATATCCCCATTCACATACCCATACGAACTCACCGGGGAATTTTTCATGGGTTAGCACTTTATTGGTACGATAGTCTAAAATCTGAAAATCCAGCAGCCCTTTTGATATGATAGTCTTTGTAGTATGATATAAAGTGGCTTTCACCGTACCATATACTACTTCAATTTGCTGGCTATTAGATGCACCACTTTTGTTGCATGCTCCCAGAGTATCGCCATGTTTTGAATGTGCCTCCCAGGCAGAGACCGGTATAGTCAAGGTTTTAGCATTTTCCGGTTTACCCGCTGGAATATGGCAAATAGTAACTTTATCATTCCCTGTCTTTACCTGGTTGCCTTCTCTAATTCCCATGATCACATTATCTTTACGAAGCTGGATTTCTTTTTCTTTTATCAGTGTTTGTCCGACCACAAAATCATCAAACTCGAGCTTGATGATGTGGTCAGGGTGTTCTAATCCAAGGGCTCTGGCTTCTTGCTGCGTATAAAAACGAACGAATTCACTCGCAGGCATTTGATCCAGGAATTCATTGATCTTATTGTCAAAAAATTCATTGCTGAGCTTCAAGGTCCTGGAATGCATGGGAATCGGCTCGGTCACTACTTTTAGCGTGGCGAGAGCCAATGCCTTTTTGATCTGTTCATCAACATCCCTGAAATTTGAAAAAAGCTTTTTTACGCGTAGAAGCTCGGAGTATGCCTTTTTTGCATTTTCCCTGTCGCCCTTTTCCATGAGGGCTAAGGCATGGGTATAATAATATTCTGCAGCTTTCTTTTTGGCATTGATTATCTCTTCGTCATAATTCACAAACTTGAATTGCACTTTTCTCCCCGTACTGGGAATCTCAAGAGGGGCAACTGATTTAACCAATCCCTGGCGGTTTTTCATTCTTGAATATATACTATAAACTTCATCCCACATCTCGGGACTGCCTTCTAGCTTTAAAAAGTTTATCCTGTCGTTATCACGCTCGTTAGCTTTATTGAATGCTTTTTCAAGTACTAATATCTCTTTTTCTTTGGTAGGCTTTTTCCTAAGCTTTTTAACAGCTTTTCTTATTGCCATATCATACTGCCCTTTCTGGTAACACTTTTTTGAACTGCCACATGCTGAAATAGCAAATGCGATCAGAATAATAAAAAAGTACTTTGTAGTTGGTATTGATTTTTTCATTTTTTATAAAATCTGTGCTACGCATCCCGACTTGTCGGGTCACACAGGTGTGTAATCTGTGTTTTCCCAAAAATAGAATTTATTTTACAATGAATCACAAATAAATCGTTAATATTTGTATTTACTTATATTTTTGCATTTGCATAAAATGTATGTATTACTTAGTACCAAATTTTATTAAAAAAGGTAATTATGAATTTAGAATCAAAAAAATCAGTACTCGTTAAGTGGGATTTACAGTTAAAAGATGTTTCTGTAATTCACAAATTATTTGTGACTTTGTGTCTATGTGGCAGTTTTTCAGTTCATTTTAATGCCTGGTCCCAGATTAAATTTCAAGTTACTCTCAGAGCAGACCATGTTACCACAGGGTGGGATGTAAAACAATGCAATGATAAAGGGTATATTATTATGGGAGAATCTCAAAGTTTTGGTTCTGGAAGTACCGATTTGTTTATCACTAAAACCAATGAAAGAGGGAATATATTATGGTCTGAAAATTTTGGAGGAAAAAGTAGTGATTACGGACGTAGTGTACTGCATACAAAAGAAGGCGGGTATATCATCGCAGGATACACCTTTAGTTTTGGAGCAGGAGAATCAGATATTTATATAATTAAAATAAATGATGCTGGGGATTTATTATGGTCTAAAACCTATGGAGGTATCCATAATGATTATGCTTATGATATTCTTGAGACTAAGGATCGGGGATTTTTGATCCTTGGTGAAACTAAAAGTTTTGGAGCTGGAAGCTTTGATGTTTTTTTGATTAAAATAGATACCAGGGGAAATTTGCAATGGTCAAAAACCTACGGTGGTAGAAGCACGGATGTTGGCCGCTCAATAATACCAACAAAGGAAGGTGGTTATATTATTGTAGGCGAATCGAAAAGCTTTGGAGCTGGAGATTTTGATTTCTACTTAATAAAGATAGACAAGTATGGAAAACTTAAGTGGACTAAAACCTATGGTGGTACCGGAAAAGATTACGGCCGCTCGATACAACAGACAATTACAGGTGGATATATAATCAGTGGTAGTAGTTTTAGTTTTGGCCATGGTGGAAAGGAAGAAGATGCTTACTTAATTAAAACCGATGCTTATGGAAAAGTATCGTGGTCAAAGATCATTGGTGGTAAAAACCCCGATTATGCTCTTTCTGTTCTTGCTAAAAATGACGAATATATTATTTCAGGATATACTGATAATTATGGTCATGGAGAAGCAGACGTGTTTTTATCAAAACTCAATAGTTCCGGGAGTATAATATGGTATAAAACTTATGGCGGCACAAATACTGATTATGGATTCTGTGTCCAAAAAACTGCTGATCAGGGATTTATAATTATAGGAGAAAGCAGTAATTATGGCGCTAAAGAAGCTGATGTTTACCTTATTAAAACAGATCAAGATGGAAATAGTGGCGGGTGCAATGAAAAGAAAAATCATCCCAAAAAAAACTTTGAACCTGATACGATCACTAAAAGTGGAGGCGTAGAAGGAAACGCAAATCCAATATCCAAAAAAGCCGAAACCTTAGTGAACAAGTCAGCTACCAAAAAGCTAAAAACAATTCATCTTTGTGAAAAATGACTGTTGGTTTCTTTACCACCTAATTCCAAAAATGTAAATTGTAAATCGTAAACCATAAATATGCCTAAACCATTAATCCTTATAACAAATGACGATGGTATCAACGCTAAAGGTTTGAGAGCTTTAGTAGAAATAATGACTGATCTGGGAGACATAATCGTGGTGGCTCCTGATAAAGTTCAATCCGGGATGGGGCATGCAATCACCATTAACGATACCCTCAGATTAAATCAGGTCAATACATTTGGAAATATAAAAGCCTATGAGTGTTCAGGCACATCAGCCGATTGTATAAAATTAGCCAAAACTATTGTGCTAAAAAATAAAGCCCCGGACCTGGTAGTGAGCGGTATAAACCACGGAAGTAATTCAGCCATTAGTATTTTGTATTCAGGCACTATGTCTGCTGCTATTGAAGCTGCTATAGAAGAAATGCCTGCCATCGGTTTTTCTCTATGCGACATGGACCATAATGCTGATTTCTCACATTGTAAAAGTTTTGTGAAAAAGATAGCCCTCCAGGTGCTAAAAACTTTTTTGCCAAAAGGCGTGGCGCTGAACGTAAATATACCTGCTAAGTCAAACCACCCTATAAAAGGAATAAAGATCTGCAGGCAAGCCCGGGCAAAATGGAAGGAAGAATTTATTGAACGTAAAGACCCATCAGGCAAAAGCTACTTCTGGATGACAGGTGATTTTATCAATCTGGATAAAGGCGAAGATACAGATGAATTTGCATTGACCAGCAATTACGTCTCAATTGTCCCCTGTGAATTTGACCTTACGGCCCACCATGCCATTGCTATTCTGAATGATGAATGGGAACTATCGTCCGATCACTAAGTTTACCCCGTTGAATTTTTACCCAGTGAAATTTCTTCTATTTAACTGGGTCTTTTATTCAACGGGGGGCCGCAATTTGTATTGGAAAGTGGTCAGACGAATAGTGATGGGATGGATAAGTGGGAAAAATGACAAATGACAAACAAATAACCAATGACATTCGGATTTCAAGTTTCGAGTTTCGGATTTCGAGTTTCGAGTTTCGGATTTCGAGTTTCGGATTTCGAGTTTCGAGTTTCGGATTTCGAGTTTCGAGTTAACGATCACAATGAAAAAACTTATCATCATATTGCTATCAATTGCCTACTGCCTATTGCCTACTGCCAACTGCCTTTCCCAGGATCCACAGTTTTCACAATTCTACGCTGCCCCGCTGTATTTGAACCCGGCTTTTACAGGTAAAACTATTAAAGCAAGATTTATTACTAATGCCAGGATGCAATGGTTAGGTCTTTCGAAGGCATATAATACTTATGCATTTTCACTTGACCAGAATTATGACAATTATAATAGTGGAGCAGGATTTATGTTTGTTACCGACAGGGCCGGAGGAGGGAGCTTAGTTTCAAATGAGGTGAATTTCTTGTATGCTTATACGTTAAAACTTTCTAAAAAGATCATTCTCAAACCGGGGATTCAGCTTGGATACAATTTTCGCAAGATTAGCTTGAATGACCTTACTTTTGGCGATCAGTTAGATGAATTTGGTAATACGTATAATGGTACGTCAGAAACTTTCAGCAATACAAATGTAAGCTATGCCGATATTTCAACTGGTGTTTTGTTATATTCTCAAAAATCATGGTTGGGCATCGCTTTGCATCACTTAAACAGGCCGGATCAATCATTTACAGATGATGTAATAAGCAGAAACCCTGTTAAAATTTCAATACACGCAGGAACTATGATACCTGTCGAAAACGAGTCTTTTGGTGAGAAAGCGCTGAATATTGCCCCTGCCATATTGTATAAAAAACAGGGGAAATTTGACCAGTTGGATGTGGGAGTGCATTTTCATTATGAACCACTCGTACTGGGATTCTGGTACAGGGGAAACCCATTAAAACTATATGACAATAACTATGCAAATCACGATGCTGTGGTTGTTTTGGCCGGGTATAAGCAAAATAATTTCAGCTTTGGATATAGCTATGACATCACTATTTCAAAAATAAGAACAGTTGCAATGGGTTCGCATGAAATATCCTTGATTTATGAGTTTGAATACGATATAAAAAAGATCATTAAAAGAGATAAAGGAACTTTTCCTGTGCCGGGGATTTAGTAAATTCGATTTGAAAAAAGAAAGCAGCAAAAATTGAAATTTACTTCAACACTACCAATCTTTTGGTTATGGAATAATCTTTGGTTTTAAGCGTGTAGAGGTAAATGCCCGGTTTCAAATGCGAGGCATAATACAGAAACAAATGCCTGCCGGCAGGTTTGTTTGTTTCGTTTACAAGCGCTTCTATTTTTTTGCCTTGTATATTTGATACGAAAAGTTCTACAGGACCATCCTGCTCAAGTTCATATTCAAAAATAACGTTAACCTTGAAAGGGTTTGGGAGAGCGGCTATGACGGGGCGGGCGATTGTGTTTTTTTCAAGGATTGTATTTTTATTCTCGATAAATATATTTTGATCTTCATTTTTGTTATTTACCGAATCCGCATTGTTAGAAAACCTACAATTTCCACATGGTTGAATTGTAGCAGTAACATCAGCACCAACTTGAACTGTTATTCCCGGTAAACCAATTATTTCAGTTCCAGCTGTGAATTGCACCACCGAAGATGAAGATATAGTTACATTTGGGCCTAATGTAATAGAATTTTTTGCTACATATTCAAGTTCACCTATTAAAGTTTGGTTACTTATTTCAATCTCTTCTAAGCAACAAGGTATAGGAGTAACATTCCAGGTACTTAGAATAATTTTATCAGAGTAATCAATGGGATCTATTGTGATACCTCCTGAATAGGAAAGTTTGCCAGTATATTGTTGAGTTTTACAGTCGTTGCTTAATATTAATCTATAATCGTAAAGAGCGGCTGCAACAATATTCCCTCCACTTGTTCTGCCATCCCAGCATATATCAAAATCAATACCATTTGGAATAGTAAGTTCATATACTCTGATTATAGTACCATTAAGGGCTATTATTTCTAATTTAGCAAAACTTACATTATTGATACTGGAAACACAAAAAGGCTCATTATCTGCCATCAAAGTGCTTTTAAAAATAGGGGAAATATTTCCAAAAGTTCTGCTGCATTCTTTTCCAATTGGACAACTTTCAACAAGAGATACATCATCGATTACAAGATATGTACCACAAGCGACAGCAGGTATTTCAAAACCTATCCAGTTAAAGTCACTACTTGGTGCTACGAATGAAAATGAAACAAGATGCCATTGTCCAGATGGGTATAAATTATTTGTTATTGGAATCGTGCCAATTTTTGTGAATGAATGTAGAGTTTTAAAGTCATCATATTCGTCATCACACGTAAAATCACTAATTTTGTTATTTTTATATTTAATTTTTCCCTTTGACAAATAAAAATCTAGTGATCCTACAACTCTATCCCAATCACTATCAAAAGCACTAATACCAAAACAACAAATGGTACCATCAAATATTCTAATAAACATAGATAATGTATAATCTGTTCCTTCTTTTAACTCATTATTAACAAAAAACTTTTGTTCTATAAGTTCAGCACTACCCATTCCAATAAATCCTGAACCAGAGTGTGGAGTAACATTTATAGACGCACCTCCTATACCAATTGATTCTCTCAATCCATAATGCGACATTTTATAATAATCAGGGGAATGTAACCAATGGGTGGTTGGTCCAAAAGTAGGCCTTTTAGCTAAATCATCTGTCCAAACCTCTAATCTGTCTACTTGTGAATCACTATCAGGATTAGACGTGTTATCCTCAAATCCAGCATTATGTATTAAATTTTGGGAATATATATCAATATTAAAAATAAATATAATTAAGATATATTGCAATAATATTCTTGATTTTGTACAAGCTTTATAATTCATAATTTATTTAATTATTAATGGTAAACTTATTTTAATACCCAACTGAGCAGAAGGTAAAAATTTAGATTGCCTCTCGGTATAAGGATAGGGCCCAGCATCAAGAATATTTTCGGAATTATATATGACAATTATATATTTATTATAAGATATCCCAATTCCAATAAAATACTCAAATACAACCCTTTTTAAAAATTCATATTCTTTCCCAAATATAAAATCTATTCCTGATCTTTTTCTAATTTCAGATTGATTAACAGTAAAATTACTAAACCCATAGGAGTATTTGACCTCTTTAGTATCGTACATTGAATAAGAATAATATATTGCTGATGAGATAAAAACTCGTTTTTTAGGTGAGCTACATTTATCTAATATTAATTTATAATTCAGCTTAAATGCTAATTTTTTATCATACTCAGAAAGATGATTTTTTATATAAAAATTGTCATTAATAAATATTTGATCTAAACTATAACCAAAGGATAATTCTATAGCTTTATTATTACTTATATTATATTCATAACCCAAAGCAATTTCGTTAACAATGAATTGAGTAGGATAGATTTTTATTCTATGTTTGTGATCAAAAAATAAACTATCTTGTGCATATGAATTAATAAAACTATTAATACAGATAAGAATTAGTATTAATGTATATCTTTTCATAACATGAAAAATTAAAAATCATTTTAAACAATTGAGTTTTATATAAATTTTTTCAATTGTTCAATTTGTAATTCACTCCAAGTCCAATTCCGTAATTCATAAATCTTTTCTTGAAAGTTGGACTCACATACAATTCCCAACTAATACTTAATTTGTCGTTTATCTCTTTTTCTATCCCTAATTTTAATAGTATCCCAACTAAAAATTTAGTTACTAAATAATCGGGTGATTCTGTACTAATAACTACTTTATTCACGATAAATTTTCTCTTGATAAAATAATTGAAAGTTATTCCAATTCCCCCGTAAAATAACCTGTATTTAACAATAAATGATATAGGAATACCTAAATAATACTGAACTTCAGAGCTTTTTAACTCTCCCGCTGGTATTCCACTTGAATCTGTATATACAAAATTAATTTTATATCCCCTGTCAAATAAGAAAACTCCGGATTGTAAATAAAATCTATCTTCTTTTAATTCTGTTTTGATTTCTAAACCTCCGTTAAAAGAAATCCTTGAATAATTGTCTTTAACAAATGGTTTATATTTTGTTGCGATTCTATTTATTGTTGAAATTCCTGGCAAAAAATAAAATCCCAAAGTTAATTTCTTTTTATAAGCAATTAAACTATCAATTTTTTGGGCATATATTTTAAATGAAAAAAGTGCCAAAACAATGAATATGAAAGTCGATTTTTTTGCATTCATTTTCTCAAATTAACAATTGATAACGAGCAAGTTTAATTAGAAATAACCTTAAGCATATCAAAAACGAATTTCAATAAAACCAATCTTTATTATTTTAACCTTTTTATTTCTTTTCTTCAATAAATCATTTTCTTCATGTAATTCCTGATTTTCTTTTTCTAGAGTTAATACTCTTTTATCCATATCAATAATATCCAAAGAGTTTTCCTCAACGTTTGTTGTAAGGCCAACCAATGTATTGCCTACATCAAGTCCATCCTCTACAATTTTTTCAGCAGGTTCTAAACCAGGGAGGTGTCTGTATTTTTTGAAGTACAAGGCTTTCTGAGCAAAAGTCATTCTTTTGTAAGAATCACTGAAAACATAATCAGGGAAGCTGCCTAATTTTATTCTATAACTTCTTGCAAAGAATCTGCCATCCCCAGTTATACGAAAATTCTCTGTACTGCCTTTATAAACAGCAAATGCTATGTCGTTATCATTGTTTACCTTAATATGAAGTTTAGCTTGTGGATTTGTTTCTTCTATACCAACACGGCCGTCATCTGTTATCCTCATTTTCTCTGTAAAATTATCAGATGCGTCTGTAGTATAAAACTTAATGGCTCCCTCAGGATGATGTGATCTCAATTCCGCGTGACCGAATGCCGACATACCTATCCTGAAACCCTGCCCGTTTCCTGTTATTTCAGTGTGTTCATTAGTGAAATAAGCATATACTGGAGTTTCGCCTTGCCGATGCAGATGTAAAATATTTTGAGCAGTAGTAGTACCAACAGCAAGCTTATCACTAAAGTATCCGCTGCCAGATACACCAAATCTAAAACCAATAGGAACTACTAAATTTTCTCCAATCCCAATCTGTCCATTGCCTTTGATCCGCATTAATTCCACACCATCACCATTTTTTCCACCTGCATAAAAAACGTGAGCGCCTAAAACGTCACCGATATGGTAATTTAATTTCCTTATTATAAGGATTGGCACAGGTTCGCCTATTGCTTTGTTACTGATACCAAACCCATAATGGTCAGTTAAAGAACCTCCATCCCATAGCGTAATTTTTGCACCTAAATCTGATGGGGTTATTGATAAGCTGGTTTTTGGATCGGTCTCTCGAATTCCTGCGTAGCCGTTTTCATTAATAGTAAAGAAAGGATTCCCTGGCATGCCTAAATGGAATTTCTTTTCAAAAGTAATGGGATCAACAAATGGTTCTAAATCCCATTTAGAGACTGCGGTAAGATTTAAATCAAAATCTTTATAAATGTGCTCTAATCTCATCCCTTGATGAGAAGATATGTCACCTGGCACGCCTTTAGAATGAACACTAACGATATGGAGCGATTTTTCCGGATTTTGAGTTCGAATACCGAGGAAATGATATTTATTACATAAGAAAAGTTTTTTCACATCAGACGGACTTTCCCGCCATGCATTGCCGGCAATACATGCGCCTCCTGCACCAGCAAAAACCGGAGGACCGGCAAAACCAGACGGCCCGCCAGGTACAAATTTCTCTTTTGACTGGAAAAAATTTCCTTCTCTGTCAAGTAACACGTAGCTGAACTCTTTTATCAATCCTATTCCACCACCCTGCCCATGTCCCTGTCCTGAACCAGGCATACTATCTTGTGCCACCGGTATACCTTTTACTCTCAACATTGATTTTGCATTGATAGAATCACCGATTACAAACTTTTTTGTTAAGTCCGCAACGTAAACTGTTGTCCCATTTTCTTTAATGGGCGCAGTATTCTGGCTTTGGGCTATCCAACCAAAGCTCATAGCAAGTGCGAAAAGTAATAATTTTTTTGTGTTCATAATTTTGTAAGGGGTTTATGTCAAAAAATGGACCAAATCCCTGGTTAAAAGTAAGTATTTAACGGCATAAATATAAACAACTTTTATTAACAAAAAACAAATTGATATTTTTTTTATTTTTTTTGTAATGTTTATATCTTTGATTTCAAACGAGCATAACCAACACTATCTTTGCCTTTATATAACAGTTCCTGAGCTTGCTCATCGGTAAAATGATCTTTACTTATAACAATTTTAAGAAATGTAGTGCATTTGGTACTATTATCGGATATATATTGTTCCTCAAGAAGCCTGATTTCCTGATCATTTAAAGTGCTGGCTATAATTTTTAAAACATCCATGATGGTAAAACGATTCAAAAAAAATTCTTTAACTTTGTAACTGAATTCGTAATAAAGATGAATAAGGAAATAATAAAGATTTGCGGTTTTCTAAAGCAAGGCAAAACCATTCTTTATCCTTCTGATACGGTGTGGGGTATTGGCTGTGACGCGGAAAATGATCATGCTGTCAGGCGGATCTATGAGATCAAAAAGCGTGAAGATAGCAAGGGGTTGATAGTTTTAGTGTCAGGTTTAGCTATGCTGACTACCTATGTTGCTAAAGTTCCTTCAAAAGCTGTTGATCTTATAGAAAATACACAATCTCCATTGACAATTATTTACCCAGTGGAATTCCACAGGGTGAACTCCCAGGCAAGAAATTTACCTGAAAATGTGACTGCCAAAGACGGGAGCCTGGCTTTAAGGATAGTTAAAGATTCATTTTTAATGGCTTTAATAAATTGTCACGGGCGTGGGATTATTTCTACTTCAGCAAATTTAAGCGGTAATCCCGAACCGAAAAACTTCAGGAAAATAGATGACAGAATTTTGAATCAGGTTGATTATGTGGTAAATTGGCAACAAAACAGGCAAAGCAACATGAAACCGTCTAAAATTATTAGGATTGAATTGGATGGAAAAATTGAAATTATTAGGGAATGAATACATGAACACATAAAGCTATGAGTCAGGAAATAATCAACAAAGTAAAATCAGGGGTAAAAGGCTTTTATATCGGTAATAGAATAAAAGATTAAAGAAATATGAACTGTTCGAAAGAGTTAAAGAAAAATGGAATTTTCCAGCTTATATCCAAATGTGCTTCTGATCTCAATTATGACACCTATGTTGTAGGTGGATTTGTGAGAGATATGTTGTTGAAAAAAAACTCAAAAGATATTGATATCGTCTGTGTAGGAAGTGGCATTAAATTAGCTCATAATGTAGCAAATAAACTTTCCCTCCTCAATAATCTAAAAAATTCCAAATCCCTGCCTGCTCAAGGGCTTCGGCAAGCAGGCCAAATCTCAAGTCCGAAATTCAATAGGGAAGTCAAGGTTGCCGTTTTTAAGAATTTCGGCACTGCCAGGATAAGTTTTAATGGACTTGAATTAGAATTTGTAGGCGCCAGAAAGGAATCATATCAACGTAATTCCCGTAAGCCCATCGTTGAAAACGGCACGTTAGAAGATGACCAGAACAGACGGGATTTTACCATTAACGCTTTGGCATTAAGCCTGGATGCTAAAAATTATGGGAACTTACACGACCCTTTTGACGGACTTAAAGACCTTGAAGATAAAATAATACGAACGCCATTAGACCCCGATATTACCTTTTCTGATGATCCTTTAAGAATGATGCGGGCTATCCGGTTTGCCGCTCAACTGAGTTTTGATATTGAACCGGAAACATTTCAAGCGATCAGTAAAAATAAACAACGCACAGAGATTGTTTCACAAGAACGCGTTGCAGATGAGTTGAACAAGATCATTCTTACTACCAAACCATCTTATGGATTTAAATTATTATTTCATTGCGGGTTATTAGAGCAACTATTCCCTGAATTGATTAAGCTTCGCGGGGTTGAAACCATCAACAACAGGTCTCATAAAGATAATTTTTATCATACATTACAAGTGCTTGATAATGTTGCTGAAAAATCTGATGATCTCTGGTTAAGATGGGCTGCGCTGCTTCATGATATTGCAAAACCTCTGACTAAACGCTTTGATGAAAAGGTTGGATGGACTTTCCATGGTCATGATGATAGGGGCGCTAAAATGGTACCCCATATCTTCAGAAAGCTGAAGCTGCCGCTCAACGAAAAGATGCGTTTCGTACAAAAACTGGTACGCTTACACCTCAGGCCCATTGCATTAGTTAAAGATAATATTAGCGATTCTGCAATCAGGCGTTTGCTATTTGAAACAGGAGATGCGCTTGAAGCTTTGATGGTATTGTGCAGGGCAGATATTACATCCAAAAATGATCTCAAAGTAAAACAATTTCTTAATAATTTTGACAAGGTTGAGCAGAAACTGTGCGAAGTAGAAAAAAAGGATAAGCTCAGAAACTTTCAGCCTCCGGTGAGAGGTGAGCATATCATAGAAGCTTTTGACCTTGAACCATGCAAACTAATAGGTGATATAAAGATTGCGGTGCGGGAGGCTATTTTGGATGGAAAAATTAATAATGATTTTCACGAAGCTTATGATTATATGCTGAAAGTGGGCAGGGGAATGGGGTTGGAGCGTAAGAAGCAAACGAAGTAGTAGTAAATTGCAGTGGCAGTCTACCGGGTATTCGGGATGGTAATTCAATGGTAATTCAATGGTAATTACAACCGAATTACAATCGTATGACAATAGATCATCCCCCATTCCTAAACGGATTACCCGTCCGTACTACTTCCAATCTTGTAAATATAGATCGTCTGACTTTTATTTACCGGGTTAAGCCAATATATAACCTTGTCTATAAAGCCGGGCTCTATGGTTGTTTTGTATTGTAGAACAGGGAAAATAGATTGAACCGCTTCAATACGTTGTTTAAGGTTTGTCTCTTCAAAGAATAGTGCGAATTTGGGATATTCGGTTTTGTTAACATTTCTAAAATACTCCTGCCAATTGGGGAGGGGATTACTTTTGGTTAATTCATAAAAACCGACTTCCCACTTCCGAAGATAAAACTTAGGCAGCATTTTTATACTGTTATGGTTGGTGTCTTCCAGCAGTATGTGCCTGATGTTGCCGTATCGGGATAGATAAACCATAGATTCTACTCTCGATCTTTTGGAATATGCTGTTGAAATAAAGGGTAGTACTAACAGGTTGATTACCCAGAAAAATGTCATACACCAGGTTAATATTTTTTTCCTTGCCTGCCAGAATTTTGCTCCCTTCACAAATTCATTCCAGCCAATAAATCCAAGGATCACAATAAAGGGAATTACAGGAAAAATAAACCTTTCCTGTTTATTAGGAAAATAGGAATGAAAAACAAGAAACAAAAATGCAGGCAGGAATAATAGCAGATGTTTTTTCCATGTACGCAAAAAACCAAAAAATAAGAAAATACTCAAGGGCGGAATCAATATTCCACAGATCAACAAAATATAAAGATACCAAGGTCCGATGATATAGCTGTATTTGTGCGTAAAGTTGTAGGTGATATACTCGGCAAGCTCAGCAAAAGGATAGCCCCATATTACATAATCTGTAACACCTTGAATAATTACGATTGATAATAAAGCGCCTAACCCGAAGAAAACAGCGCCTTTCCATTTTTGTTGTATCAACATTGCTAACCCTACTCCACCGATAAATATTAAGGTTTGAAACCTCACTGAAAAGGCTAAGCCCATTATGAGGCCTGCTAAAAAATATTGCAAAATCATATTTTTCCATTTCTCAGAAGTAATTATTATCCATATACCCAACATCAGGAACGGGATACACACGATCTCAACCAGGTTACGAACACTTAAAAAAGGCATAAACCAGAGTAACGCCAAAAACAAGCCTACTTGTTTGGCGGTATCCCGATTGTATAGTTTTTCAGTTATACGAAACCCGGTAATAACTACAATCAATGAAAACAATGCGTGTAAAAACCTTATGATATACATTTTAATTCCCGGGTCAAATATTCCTGTGTATTCCAGCAGCGAAAAGAACAAATAGTGCAGGCCGACATAAAAAAAGCTATGCCCTTCCGGTTTCGGGTCTTGCTGGTTCCATGGCAGCCAGTTATTATAATCCTCCCCGTCAACCCATGACTGTGACGCTTCAATGACCAGGAAATGATCATCATGCATTCCATAGCCCTGAGAAAATACAACAGCCAGCAGCCTGAAAAATAGTGCCGCAGATACAATTAATAGTAAAGGGTTTTGTTGCCAGTATTGCCTGATTAATTTCATTATCGGTGATTGTTATATTGTTCCACGAAATAAATTTCGTGCTACAAAAAAAATCGTTTTACTTGTAGCGCGATATTTATATCGCTGTTTCCCGAAAACATGATAGGTTGTGGAATCCCCTTGTATTTTTTAAGAAATTGCTCTAATAGTTCCGGTGCATTTTCTTTGATGATGATCTTTCGTTCAAAATCAAGGCCGGCACTAAAGCCCCAATACTGGTGAGAGTTTCGTGCATAACAATAAATACATCCATGCTCACATCCATGGTATGGATTCATAGCTCAAAAGTATGAAAAAAAATTTATTATTCTGGTTTTATGTTCAAAGTTAAGTATTTTTAAAAAATATAAAACGGAAATGTTGAAAATGTGCGGTATGTTTGGAATGATTGGAATGTTTGGAACAACCGGCATGACCGGAATGACCGGCACGTAGAGACGCCCAATTTGGGCGTCTCTACGTGCCAAACAATACGTGCCAAACCCAATTAACATACCAAACCAACACCACAACATATTTTAATGGAAAAATTCAGAAACAAATACCGGATACAATCCAATCGTATGCCAGGGTGGGATTATGCAAGAGGCGGCAAATATTATGTGACCATTTGCACCCGTAACCGGTTGTGTTATTTCGGGGATATTGTGAATGGAAAAATGATTTTAAATGAAATGGGTGAAATTGCCAATAAATATTGGCGTGAAATACCCGAACATTTCCATGATACATGGTTGGACGAATTTGTTGTGATGCCGAATCATATTCACGGGATTGTGGTGATGAAACGGTTGCATTTGAAAAATGTCGGGAATGATATGTACGGGAATGGTGATTTTGACCGGAATGATGGAAATGACCGGAATGTTGGGAATGACCGGAATGTAGAGACGCCCAAATTGGGCGTCTCTACATTCCCATCGCACGAACCATTCCAATCATACATACACCTGAAAACAAAAATCCCAAATTGGGAACCGGGTGCATTAGGTGTTATTATCAATCAATTCAAACGGATTTGCACCATACAATTCAATGAACAAGGAAAGGATTGGTATGGTTGGCAACCCCGTTTCTATGACGAGATCATCCGCAATGATGAACGGTTAGCCGAAATTCTTAAATACATACGCAATAATCCCAAAAATTGGGATACAGACGATAAAAACCCGAAGACATAAAACCATGAAACCATGAAATAAAATTCGTATCATTCGTATCCCGAGTAGAGACGCCCAAATTGGGCGTCTCTACATGCCAAATTGGGCGTCTCTACTTCGGGATTATTCGTTGATTTAATGACCAATGACCAATTTCAAAGCCTCATAATTCGCCTCCAGAATTTTCTCCACATGCTCATCTTCAATGGCGGCAGATACAAACAAACTTTCAAATTGCGAAGGCGCTAAATAGACGCCTCTTTTTAACATTTCGTGAAAATACCTGCCAAATAATTCCAGGTCTGATGTTTTTGCTGACTGGAAGTCTGTAACTTCTTTGTTTGTGAAGAATAAACTGAACATGGAGCCGATATGATTGATTTGGAAATTGGCATCGGGTAGCAGTTTTTGCAAATTTTCTTTAATACCATTGACTAACTTGTCTGTTGTAGCCTGCAGCTTTGTATAAATATCAGGATTTGAATTCAGGGTATTCAGCATAGTTAGTCCGGCAGCCATTGCTACGGGATTTCCTGACAAAGTACCTGCCTGGTAAACCGGGCCTTCAGGTGCAATGTGATCCATGATCTCTTTTTTTCCACCAAAAGCGCCAACAGGCATGCCGCCACCAATGATCTTGCCCAGGGTAGTAAGATCCGGTTTTATACCAAACAATTCCTGTGCACCACCTTTTGACAATCTGAAACCTGTCATCACCTCATCAAATATTAACAAAATACTGTTTTTATTACAAATGGCACGCAAACCCTGTAAAAAGCCAGACTTATCATAGTCATTGTCAGTAGGCGGGAGGGTTGGCAAAACGCACCCCATATTACCGGCAACAGGCTCAACAATAATTGCAGCAACTTTGTCCTGGTTGGCTGAAATAAGTTCTTCCACTGCTTTAAGGTCGTTGTAAGGAGCTATGAGTGTATCATTGGCTGTTCCCCGGGTTATACCAGCACTATCAGGAATACTTTTACTGCTGCTACTACTAATCGCCCCACTACCTGCCGCAATTAAAAAAGAGTCTCCATGGCCGTGATAGCAACCCTCAAATTTTATGATCTTTTCTTTTCCGGAAAAACCCCTTGCCAAACGTATTGCTGACATCGTGGCTTCTGTTCCCGAATTAACCATCCGCAATTTTTCAATGGAGGGAACCATGGAACAAATGAGCTCTGCAATTTCTGATTCTTTTTTTGTAGGTGTGCCAAAGGATAATGATCCTGAAACTGCTTTGTTCACAGCTTCTTCAATCAATTCGTGAGCATGGCCAAGTATCATCGGCCCCCAGGAGTTGATAAGGTCAATGTAGCGGTTATTATCCTCATCAATAAGGTATGCTCCTTTTGCTGATTTGATAAAAACAGGAATACCTCCTACAGCTTTGAATGCCCTGACCGGAGAATTTACTCCGCCAGGAATAGTTTTTTTTGCTTTATCAAATAGCGATTTACTGGTATTCGAGTTCAAGTTTTCAAGTGTTTAAGTTTTCAAGTGTTCATGTGTTAACTGAATTCTCCTGAACATACGAACACATGAACACTTGAGCACAATTATAATTCACCCTCTCCCCGATTCACCCATATTAGTGAAATTCTTAATTAGTGTAATTCGTGTAATTAGTGGTTTCAAATCATTCTTCAGAGGCTGGATTGAGAAGCTCCAACCGAAATTCATCATCAAACTTTAATATGGGTACGTATTGGTTATCATTTACCCATGAATAATCAAAACCCGGTAACAGAGCGCCTTTTGTATAGCCGGCAGTGTATAAAGAATCCTGGAAGTAATTGCCGTAATCGTACAAAAGTTTGCCAAAGTTTAACATCAGCTCATAGCCCTTAAAGGCATATTTTGAGGGGTATCTATTGTTCTTGTTCAAATATTTATAGGTAAAAGTCTTTGTTTTATCATCATGAAGTCCCACATAATCAGGATAAATGAAATGGGTATTTCTGAGCTTTAGCTGGTCGTAGGATATTACTTCATGATCAAGCCAGTCTGACAGGGTGAATAAGGTAATTTGCGTATTACTTATTTCAAGAGCGCTCATGACAGATGCAGCAATTATCTGGTCTGCAGATGCTACAAAAATGTGTCCTCCATTGTTGTGGTTAATGTTTCCGATTATTTCTCTGATCTTCATTGCACTTTTGTTATTTACTTTTTCGAAGACGTTAATTACTACAGAGTCTTGTTCTAATAGTTCTTTATAAGTGTATGCCATAATGGAATCATTATTTGTGCTTCCATATATGATCACTGCAGTATCAGACATAAAATTATCAGAAGCATAATCTGCAGCAACCCTCGCTTGAGTTTCCGATGATGGTTCAAATAGAAAAGCATAAGGATTATTTTCTATAAGTATTGGATTATTTGACAAGGGATTAATAATGTTTATCTGGTATTGTTGCGCAAAATTCATAGCAGCCTGGCTTGTTGATCTATACAGCGGGCCAATGATCAAATCCATCACTTTTATTTCATCCAGATTTAAAATTTCCACTAATTTATTTATGTCCTTCTCTGTATCATAAGCAAAAACATTAATATTTATCCCACTTTTGGCTAATGTATTAACAGCAAACAAGACGCCATCAAACAGGTCATATACGAATTGATTATTCGGATGCGGGTTATCATGATCAAGATTCGATAACTTAAAAGGGAACATCACAGCCACATTGTAGGATTCTTTATGAGCGCCTTTGCCAGATTCCCATAAATTAAAGTCTTGCCTGTCGAAATCATATTCCTGGATGAGGTACTCTAATAATATTTTATCCTCTCTATGTACAATAGACCAGGATAATTTATTGGCAAGAACACGTGCGAGTATCCGGTCGTCCATGTATTTTGCCTGTAGGGATTTAAGAAAGTAGAGACGCCCAAATTGGGCGTCTCTACTTTCAACCTGATCCAAATAAAACCATTTCATTGAATTGATATCTTCAAGCAAATCTGATTTAAAATCACATTTATTAATAAATCTAATTGCTTTTTCGTATTGTTTCGTCTCTAAAAATACATTTGCTAAAAGATAATGTACTTCCCCGATCTTATTCCAGCGAGGATATTTTTTTATTAACATTGTAAGCTTTTGACTGGCCGTATCATATTTTTCTAATTTAAATGCAGAAAGCGCATAAAAATAATGAGCGTACGGAACAAAAGGATTATCCTTAACATCCCTTGTCAGGAAATCAAATACTGCCATTGCAGGTTTATACTTCTCTGTTTTTAGCAACTGCTTACCGATGAGGTATTCATCCTGTAATTCTCTGAGACTTTGAGAGAAACAGTTGACAGTAGGCAGTTGACAGTAGGCAATGAAGAAAAAAAATGCAATCCCGACTTGTAGAGACGTTGCATGCAACGTCTCTACAAGTCGGGATCTCCGTTGCACTCCGCCAGGCAGTTTGCAGTGAGCAATATGATAAATAATCTTTTTCATAATTGATAGAACCGGCAAAAGTACAAGAAGACTTTGAAAAATATGAAATTTATACCACAAAATCTCTAAAACCCACTAAAGAAATTGGCAGTAGGCAGTAGGCAGTGGGCAATATTGCCTACCTATTTGCCTACTGCCTACTGCCTACTGCCTACTGCAAACTGCTTTCGTGTTTTAGTGGCGATATTTTTTTCTTTTAATAAAAATGATTTAACTTTGTGCCCTAAAAAAAACCTTGCCACAAAGACACGAAGACACAAAGTTTATTTTAAAAAAATCCCCGCCTGCTATACTAAAGCCTTACAGGTGGCGGGCAGGTGTGCAATCTGTGTAATCTGTGCAACTAAATTATTACAATTATGAAAACTATTAAAAAAACTCAAAAAATGGTTTACCCTGTGAAATCTCTTTTATTTAACAGGGCAAAATCTGCAATAGTTGCAGTATCTATTATTGCCTACTGCCTACTGCATACTGCCAACTGTTTTTCCCAGGCTCCCCAGGGCTTCAATTACCAGGGCGTGGCACGAGACTCTGCCGGGAATCTTTTAACTGCTCAAAATCTCGGACTACAGATCAGTATTCTTCAAACAACCCCTGCAGGTACGGTAGTTTACAAAGAAACACACAACACCACCTCAGACGCCCACGGGGTATTTGACCTTGTGATAGGCAGCGGCACAGTGGTGTCCGGCACTTTTTCAGTCATTGACTGGGGCATCGACAGCTATTTTGCAAAAATAGAGATGGACGAAACAGGCGGTACCAGCTACCAGCTCATGGGCACGATGCAGCTCATCTCAGTGCCGTATGCTTTGTATGCAGAAAAAACCGGCAATATTAACGATGCCGATGCCGACAGCACCAATGAATTGCAGGCTTTATCAATATCAAACGACACTTTATCTATAAGCAATGGCAATGCTGTTGTTCTAACTGATAATGTAAATGATGCCGATGCCGACCCGACCAATGAATTACAAAATTTTTCAATATCAGGGGATACATTATTTATTAGTAATTCAAATTTTGTGATA
>VRUD01000006.1 GCA_019456305.1 Cytophagales bacterium
TACCGTACTCACCTTTCTTAATTGTGCTGAATGATTAATTATACAGGCGGTGATCGCTCGCGCTCGTTTACCTTTGAATTTATTACATTCATTATTACATTCATTATTACATTCATTTTAATTATTTTTTGCTCCTTGTTCTATCCATTTTAAAATCTTTTGAGCTTGAAAATTTTGTAATGCTCCACTCGGAGGCATAGGATTTGACGGGCTTGTTACTCTTTGGTATAAAAGACTTTGTTCTGCATTTAGAGTGTCAACATAAGGAGCGCTGGCGCCACCAATTAATAACTGACCATAAGCAAATCCTTCACGCAAATCCAGCTTGGGATGTGTATCGTCATGACATCCTGTACAATCCTGATTAAATATGGGCTGTATGTCATTTGCAAAACTTACCGGGGGTCCGTTATTTCCTGATGGCTCAATAATTATCGGCCCTACATCTTTTGTACAGGAAGTTCCGTAGATCAGGACACTAATTATTGCCATGGATATCATGTATTTTATCAGGTTTTTCATGGGAAAATAAAAATTTCTGCCTCAAAGACACTAAGACACAAAATATGTAAGATGTTTAATGGAAGATGAGAGGAATCGTTTTCTCTTTTTTTTCCATCTTCCATCTTCCATCTTCCATTTTACATAATATTATATCTTTGTGTTTCTTTGAGTCTTCGTGTCTTTGTGGCATTCTTTCATAATGTTAAAACCACCACGTTCTTCTAATATTAAAACCCAGGGCAAAAAAGCCTTCTGTATAGTCAAATAAATTCTTCGTATAAATATGCTGCTCAAGAATACGATTGCTTGAAGTCATAAAAAACTGGAATACGTGACCGGCAGTGCCAAATTCAACCCCTAATGATAAAGGATTGATTGTCCCATCTGTCCGGTTATTAAATATGAAGGCGTATTCAATAACAACAGCAGAGTTGCGGGAAAATTTATACCTACCGCCAACAGGTAAGGCAAAGGTCAGGTTCTCCCTGCCGGGTGCTGCTAAATTTTGGTAGATCATCACCGGGGATACCTGGAAAGACAGCTTTTCACTAAATTTTCTTGCAATGATTATTTGCGTGTTGTAGCTTACCCTATGAGCTAATTTATTTTTAAATGCAGTAGTACTGTCGTTGAAAAAGGCATTATCAGGAATTGTCCGGAAGGCATCACTATTAATAGCCGTATTGTGGTAAATGGCAACTGATAAGGGCATCTCATTTTTCTCTGTTTGTCTTAACCATAAATACTTGACTTGAAAATCCCACACTTTATCAAACTTTGTCCTGCCAATTGCTATGTAAAGCCTTTCTTTGATGAATGGATATGCAAGGGAGAACCGTATATTGGCAGGAAGGTCAAGTCCTAAAAACTCCTTTATGATGTCCTCATTAAAACCAATTCCACCAAACCTGTGCTGAATTCTAAACTCAAGGCCGCTGGGAATTTCTGTTGTTTGATTATTAATAAGCTGCTTATCAGTAAAGGTATTTGTTATGTAACTTTTTTTCTGTACCTCCTGGGCATAGGCCCCGAATACCTGGATCAAAACCAGTGCGCTGCAAAAAAACAGATGCTTTATCCACCTATTTTGTAAGTATTGCGGTTGTATCATTTTTAATAAATTTTTCAGGGTTTCTCTTAAAAACCTCCCTACATTCATAAGTTCCAAATAAATATTTCTTTTCCTTGCCATTATATTTATATGAGAAAGCCTCAGATGCTAATGGTATCTCCCTGTCACACACCGGGCAAATAAACTTATCATTCACTCTTTGGTTTTGTACTAAATTAATGCTTGTCAGACTGCAACTGCTTAAACTGAATATCATCCAGCAAAAAGACATTATCATAAATAAGTTAACTGGTAAGAGGTATGTCACCTTTAATTGTCTCAACATAAATTCTGAATTCTCCCCAAATGGCTCGGGACAGGCGGGGCAAGTTGTTGAGTTACCTTCTTTGTCTTTCATTTTTACTGTTCTTTATTTGTTGCTGCCAAGAGTTCGGATGTAACTAACCAATTGCCAGCGTTCTTCTTTTGTCAATATTTTTTCATAAGATGCCATAGGAGAATCTCCTGTGGTGATCTTCCAGAACAGAGCGCCATCACTTTGCTGTTGAACTTTATCACTGGTATGGTCTTTTGGTTTAGGATTTAGGCTGGCGCCTGCTGGTCCATCCCCTTTCCCTGATTTTCCATGACAGGTCCAGCACATTTTGTTATATACCTTTTTGCCTTTTTCTACCACTTCTACATCATTTGCAAAAGGATTAGTCAAGGTATCTGTCCAGGCAGGGGCTTTCCACTCATCCTTTCCTATGCTATCCTTACCTATGGCATGGTATGGCTCCGGAGAAATATTGTCCGGATGTGTGATCGTCTGATTAAATGAGCTGCCTTTGGCTGTCTTGGAAAGGCAGGATAAAGAGATTGAAATAAAGAGAACCAATGAAATTATTACAAACAAAATCGTAATGGTGTTTTCGAATACAACAAGGCTGCTTTTTCTTTTCATCATAAAAACTTTTATAATTAGTTATTTAAGTCAAGGCAAAGGTATTTCAGCCAATATTTTCCAACAATGACATCGGTTAGTTGCAAATTTGTTTTTGGGGAGGTTTGATTATGAGATTAATCTGATTATAAACTGATACAGACGAGGTTTTTGAGAGTATGATAATTAAAGAATAAAATGTGTTAATTTGGTAATTGGGTTTATCCCAGTACTCAAGATCAAATTATCTTTAATAGACGTAGCCTCACACAGTTACATTAGCTTCCTTTTTTAACTTTTCCAGGCAAGAAATAGTTATTTTGTTTTTTCTTTCCTCAAAGTCAATTATTTTATCCCTTTTAAACTCATGAAACAGCCGGGTGACCAATTCGGCAGAGGTATCCACTATACTGGCTATCTCCAATCTTCTCAATTCTACATTAATAACTCCAGTTTCATCCATCCCAAAAGTTTCATACATTGTAAGTAAAGCATCTGCCACTTTCTCTCTTACATTCATCTGTGCCATTTTCTTTAAATGGATTTCATTTTTTTGCAACTTTTTCAAATAGTACTTTAGCAATTGAAAGGAGAAATCAGGATTAGACTTTAACACTTTTAAGAAAACATCTTTCTCAATAAAGCATATAACTGAATCTTCAATTGTTGTAGCCGAAAGATGATAAACCGTTTTATTTACATTTTCCGTATCCTCATAACCAAGAAGCTCCCCCGGTTTCAAAAAATAAATGATCTGCCTCTTATAATTTATTCCCTCAATAAAAATTTTAACCTTACCTGAAAAGACACAATAAATTCCAACAAATAAACTTCCTTCATGAATAATTTGTTGACCTTTTTTATAGATAAGAGTGCTTTTAAACTGATTAACCAAATGCTGTTCATCTGTTGAACAATATTTCTTTATAAAGCATTGTTTAAGAGAACAGTCCTTGCATTTGATGTTTAGTTGGTACATATTCATTGTAGTATTTTGTTTATTGAAAATATGAATCTGATTTAGTTGTTATGATATTACATTTTCAGCCACTTGGCTTAACTTGTACACAGGGCATACTATTCTTAATAGTTGCCTGTACAACGAGAATATGTAAAATATGTCTAACAGGCATAATTATCAGCAGCAAAAGAACTGTGAATGAAAAGGTTATAAAATGATTGAACTCACATCATTTAATGTTTTTTCGCAGGGAATCAACTACGTTTTCGCAAGTTTGGAGATGATTTGCAATAAAGGTAGGGATAACATTTTTCGTCACTAAGGAGCAACCCCCTTAAAATGACCTGCAGCAGTTTAAGGTATGATTTTTTTATAACAACAAAAGTTGATAAAATGCTTAAATTTGTATAAATCTATGAATTGTTAATCCATATTTTCTTATAAAACTATGGATTGGGAATAGATTGAATTGAGGCAAAATGATACTTAAAAGATTGAAGAGTATAATGGGAAACTATCTGCACTTCAATTCAAAATAATAGACTTATTTTACAATTTCGAATTCTGATTTAGAGATAGCCGGCAAATTTAGAGTTGATCCAAACTCCGATAAAATGTGTAATAATGATTACAATTATGGCAATAAACCAGTGTTCTGAAACGGCTTTCCACCGCTTGATTTTTGGACCTTTACCAATAAAATAACTTAAAACTCCTAATAGCAAAAACCCCCATATCACACTGATAATTATTGCTGTTTTGGAATGAAATACCAGGATAGGCAATATAAAGGTTAAAGCGGTAGCTAATTTTGATACGAAAGCAGAAAAAGTGGCTTCCCAGATCTCCTTTGCTGTATGGGAGCCCTCAGATTCTTCAGCTATATGAATACCCAATGCATCTGAAAAGGAATCTGCTACTGCAATTGTTAATATACCTACAAGAACAATATATTTTGAATGAGTCCCGGCTTCCAGTCCTACAATTACTCCCAATGTGGTGATTATTCCTGATGTTAGCCCAAAGCTGAGCCCTGTTTTTAAGGAATGCTTCATTACAAGAACAAAAAAGAGTTAATTAATTTAACTGAAAAATGATCTTCGTCATTTTTCTTTTTTTCAGTTTTCTATATCTTTGTATCTTAACATTTTTACCCCGTGGGATTTCTTCTATCCAACAGGGTATGTTGAAATTTCCAGATGAATATTGAAACTTTATTATTATTTCTAATTCTGATAATCGCCTTTTTATATGCCTTGGTCGGGCATGGCGGAGCCAGCGGGTACCTTGCTTTGATGGCTGTATTTGGCTTTGAGCCGCAACTGTTAAGGTCGTCTGCATTGATGCTCAACGTGATTGTTGCAGGCATTGCATTTTATCAATATTATAGGAAAGGATTTTTTAAATGGAGATTATTTCTCCCATTTGCCGTGATATCGGTTCCTATGGCATTTCTGGGAGCCGGAATAAGTATTGATCCATCTGTATATAAAAAAATATTAGGCATTTGCCTGATCTTTGCCATTTTGCGGATGCTGGGAGCATTTGGTAAAGAGCGTCAGAATATTAAAGAATTGCCCGTTTATGCAGGCTTGGTAATAGGAGCTGTACTTGGTTTGGTATCCGGAATGATCGGTATAGGAGGCGGGATCATTTTAAGTCCGGTGATACTGTTATTTCACTGGGCAAAGATGAAAGAAACGGCTGCCGTATCGGCATTATTTATTTTTGTTAATTCTATCGCAGGGTTAGCAGGCCTGTGGTCATCAGGCAACATTACGCCATCTTCTCAAATTTATTTATGGGTTATTGCAGCAGTTGTAGGAGGCGTATTGGGTGGCTATGTTGGAACTTCAAGATTGACCAACAAGAAATTAAAACGTGTGCTTGCCTTTGTATTAACCCTTGCAAGCTTTAAGCTATTAGCGTTATGATAAATGTTAAAAAAGCACAAGAGCTGATATTAAAACATGCGCATAGCGCACAGCGCATAGAGCAGGGCGCAGAGAGCTGTGCGCTAAAAAATGCAAGCGGGAGAATACTGGCTGAAGATATTCGGGCGCCCATTTCTCATCCTTTGTTTGACCAGTCTGCTGTAGATGGTTATGCGATTCGTTATAAAGATATTCTTCATGTAGAGACGGGGTATGTAGAGACGAGGTATGTAGAGACGTTGCATGCAACGTCTCTACATACCTCGTCTCTACAAGTGATCGGAGAAATTAAAGCCGGTGATCATCCGGGTATCAGACTAAAAAATGGCGAAACAGTAAGAATTTTTACCGGTGCTCCGCTGCCTCCTGGTACAGATACGGTAGTGATGCAGGAATTTGTGGAGCCAGTAAGTGATGATGTCATCGCTATGAGTAATGACATTGTTTATACGAAAGGAGCTAATATCAGAAAGAAAGGGGAGCAGATCCGTAAAGGTGCGTTGGCATTGTCAAAAGGAACAACATTAAATCCTGCCGGCATAGGATTCCTGGCATCGTTAGGTATTGGTTCAGTAAAAGTTGCCTGTTTGCCTAAAGTAGGAATTGTTGTCACAGGAAATGAATTTACCTTGCCTCAAAACTCCCTTTTATCTCATCCTCAGCCCTTTCACACAAATGGAGAGAGGAGGAAGGCTAGAATGAAAGACCCCAGGGGAGAAGTAGAAGCAGGCAAAATTTATGAATCTAACGGCATAATGCTCCAATCTCTTTTGCAGCAGGTGGGCATTAAGAGTGAATATGAAAGATGTGAGGATGATCCCGCAAAATTAAAAGCCCTTTTACAAAAGGAATCTGATCTAAACGATATTATTATAATCACCGGTGGAGTTTCGGTAGGGAAATATGACTTCACAAAAACAGCTCTTGAAGATATTGGTTTTGAAATAGTTTTTCATAAGGTTTCCCAGAAACCGGGGAAACCAATTCTCTTTGCCAAAAAGGGAAAGAAAACTGCATTTGGTTTGCCAGGCAACCCCCGCGCTGTATTCGTATGCTTTTATGAGTACGTATTCCCTTTTATCAGGGCAATTATGGGAAGTAGAGACCCTTTTCTACCAACTATACAATTGCCACTATCAGAGGATTATGAAAAGAAGAGTGAAAGAGCACATTTTCTTGCTGCTCAATTCAACGAAAATGGCATCAGGATTTTAGACGGGCAGGGTTCGCACATGCTGCAATCATTCTCAGAGGCAAATGCGGTTATAGAATTACCGGGAAACAAAGAGCACTTTTTAAAAGGTGAGAAAGTGCGGGTATATTTATTACCTAAATAAACAAAGCAGTCGGCAGTCGGCAGTTGGCAGTCGGCAGTTGGCAGTTGGCAGTTGGCAGTTGGCAGTTGGCAGTCCACAGTCGGCAGTCGGCAGTCGGCAGTCGGCAGTCGGCAGTCGGAAGTCGGAAGTCGGAAGTCGGAAGTCGGAAGTCGGAAGTTGGCAGTCCACAGCCGGCAGTCGGCAATTGTTTTTTTGCCGACTGGGGACTGTAGATTGCCGACTTTTCTCTATTTATACTTTTTATGAGTAAAGATATTACAGGCATCATACTGGCAGGAGGTAAAAGCAAAAGGATCGGAGCGGATAAAGGATTGCTTAATTTTAATGGCAAAACATTTGTTGAAAATATTTACGGGGTAGTGAAAACCATGTGCCAGGATATTGTGATAATCTCCAACCAACCAGGTTATGAAAAGCTGGGCATACCGGTTTACCGTGACCTGGTAGAGAATAGCGGTCCTTTGGCAGGCATCTATACAGGACTTACTTATTCCAACACGTTCAACAACTTAGTGGTGGGTTGTGATATGCCTTTTATTTCCACAGAATTGCTGGAATATTTAATTGGCCACCTTAATAATAAAGATGTGATTGTTCCAGCAGCAAATGATCAGCTTCAGCCGTTATGTGCATTGTACACTAAAAATTGTCTAAACCTGATGGGAAAATTTCTGAAAAACGGGAACCTGCAAATGCGGCAAGTCATAAGGCAGCTAGATGCGAAATATGTTATAATGAACGAAGCGCTGGACTTTTACGATCCCCGCTCGTTTTTTAATATCAATACCCGTGAAGATCTTGAATTGATACTAATAAAAAATGAGAGTTAAAGTTTTACTATTCGGTATGTTAGCGGATAAGACAGGTACTCGCACACTTATAATAGAAGATGCTGAAGGCATGGTAGATTTGGCAGGTCTGAAAAATTACCTTGAGAGTAAATACCCCTTTTTAAAAGAAATGAAATACATAATAGCAGCAAATCAACAAATAACAAGGAAAAATATCAAACTCAATGAAGGGGATGAAATAGCGCTGATGCCTCCTTTTGCGGGTGGATAATGTAATGCAACATTTAGTTGTTAGCTTTTAGCTGTTAGCTGTTAGCTATTAGCTAATAGCTAATAGCTAACAGCTTTTAGAAGAGCAACGCATGATCAACAGTTTCATTATTACACTGAAATTAACCGCTAACAGCTAAAAGCTCTTATATGTTGCAAGAGAATAAATCAAAAAATGAGTACCACAACAAAGGAAAAACTAAAATATTTGATCGAGGGTAGTATTTCTCCCGAACTTATATCAACACAAGTACAGAATCACCAAAAGAAAACAGACATAGGCGCCCATACGTTTTTTCTCGGGCAGGTGAGGGCTGATGAAATTGATCAGAAACGGGTTATTGCCATTGAATACTCAGCTTATGCGGAAATGGCCGAGAAAGAAATTGCAAATATCAGGGAAAAAACTTTTGAAAAGTATGATATAAGTTGTTTACACATTTATCATAGTTTGGGAGAAGTGAAGGTAGGAGAAGTATCACTTTTTGTGATGGTTTCGACAGCACATAGGCAAGATACTTTTTCAGCGTTGGAATTTATTGTTGAACAAATAAAACACCGGGCGCCTATCTGGAAAAAAGAAATATTTGAAGATGGTACATCAAGTTGGCAGTAGGCAGCAGCAGGAGGCAGTGTTTGCCCCGACTGCCTACTGCCGCTTCTACATAGATGGATTGACGAAGCACTAAAAAATGAAATCGCTTAAAATTAAGTGAAATTCTGATACAATAAATTATGCGTGACATCAGCAGTAAAATAAAAACATTACGCATTGCACGTGCAAGCGCAATGATGAAAATGAGCGGGGATAGTATTGATGCTATAAAGAACAATGCTACACCCAAAAAGGATGTACTGGCAATCGCCCGGGCAGCAGGATATCTGGCAGTAAAAAACACCGGCAATACCATTCCTCATTGTCATCCTCTCCCGATAGAAGCGGTTAATATAGCATACGACCTAAAGGATGATACAGTAAGGATTGATGTTGAAGTAAAGACCTGTTATAAAACCGGCTGCGAGATGGAGGCATTACACGGTGCATCTGTTGTGGCATTAACCATCTACGACATGATAAAACCCATTGATAAAAATATTGAAATTAGCACGATTAAATTAGAAGAAAAGAGTGGGGGTAAATCTGATTTTAAAGATAGATTTCCCGGTTCATTGCAAGCTGCAGTGATCGTTGTCTCTGACTCTGTCGCAGCAGGCAGCAAACATGATAAAGCCGGAAAATCAATAATCAAAAAATTAGAAACATTTGATATAGTTATTAATGATTATATTATCATCCCTGATGAACCTGGGGAGATTCGCAAAAACGTAGAAAAATATTGTGAGCAGGAAATTGACATTGTCATCACCACAGGAGGAACAGGCCTTTCGCCCAGGGATCACACCCCGGAATCTTTAAAGCCGCTGATTGATACCGAGATTCCCGGTATTATGGAAGCTGCCAGAAGCTACGGACAAAACAGAACACCTTATGCCATGCTTTCCCGCAGTATTGCCGGGCTCAAAAACAGGACTTTAATACTCGCGCTGCCAGGCTCCTCACGAGGCGCTGCAGAAACAATGGATGCTCTTTTCCCAAATGTATTGCATATTTTTAAAGTGCTGGAAAAAGGTTACAGGCATGAGTTGGAGGGAACTAAATCTCACAATAAGGGATTGTAATGACTTTTGTCATTTATGTAATTCAGTACCTTGTAATCCTCAACCTAATACCAGTTCCTATATTTATTAATAGGCTGTTTTAAAAAAGTTGCTATGAATTAATGAAAGAGGAGTAATTCTTCAGTTTTTTACCAATTGCTGTATTGTTAATAAAACAATACAGCAATTAGAAGAAAAACAAAATTCATCTTCTTTGCCCATACCTTTTAGTTCTTATATTTAATTCCGCTAAAACCCTGACAGTATATATCAATACAATAACAATCACAAGTAACAAACCCATTATCCAGGATAAGGGGTTAAGAATAAACGTCAAAATAAGATCGTTTCCTTTTGAGCTATCTTGTATATTATTATTGGCACTTTCTGTAGTTTCTTGATTGTCAGTCATTTCATTGCCCGATAAAGTTACCGTTTCAACTGTGGATGAACTTTGTTGACTGCTGCTGTTAATGTACGCAAGCAGAGCGGTTATTTCTTCATCAGCAAGTGGTTGGTCGGGCATTACGATCATATTGTTCTCATTAAATAATGTTACCGCCTTTTCATCGCCTGCCTGGATCATTGTTTGTGAAGATTTAATAAAATCTTTCAACCACTGCTCATCATGCCTGCTTTGCACACCAGCCAGGTCAGGTCCTACCAATTGGCCTCCTCCTATTGTATGACATGCTATGCAGTTTTCCATGAAGATCATTTCACCGTCAACCTGCGAATAATTTTCTTTTGATAAAAGCAATAAAGCTGTTGATATAATTAGGAACTTAACCGGTATCATAATTCAAAATATTTTTAGGTTAGCTGTATTTTATTTTATTCACCTCAATTCCCCCTCTCTCCCGGTTATAGCCGGGATGGAGAGGGGGCAGAGGTGAAGAGTTAATAACCGTTTTGTGATCACTCCACATCAATATCTGCATCCACTTCTTCGGATTTTTTGTTGATTGTTACAGCAAGTCCGCCTCCCCTAACTGCTCCGGAGCTGTCGCTCCCCATTGCCAAAAGGTAGTAATTACCTTTTTGCAAATTCTCAAATTCAAATTCACCTGCTGCGTCTGTGGTAGTGTTGTCATCAACATCACCGTTGGCAGATGTTTCGCCATACCAAATGCTGACCGTTGCATTGGGTATCGTTTCATCATTGGCTTCATAATGAACGTGGCCGTGGATGTGTGCTTTACCACCAGGGCCTGGCTCTTTTTTACACGCTGGCAACAGTATTAAAAATGCTGCAGCGGTAATTACGGATGTTAATCTTAGTGTTTTCATTTTGGTACCTCCTTTTTTGTAGGTGAAATTTTTTATTATTTCACCGGGGTTAGTTAAACATAAATTTAATTTGCTGCTTTTAAAAATTCGATGATCTTCTCTGTTTCACGAGCCGTGAGGTTTGCGCGCATTCTCATGTGCGATCCGATCAACTCCCATTGAGGGTCGCTGAAATCGGCAGGCGAAGGCACGTTATGGCAGCGTGAACAATTCTCGCCCCACAACTGTGCTCCGCTCTTTGCCTGTATTTCTTCGGACACCTTACAACCCGACAGATAAGCATTGAGCATTATTGCAGCACCTAATGTCATTGCTATGATTTTTAACTTTTTCATAATGATTGTTTTTTAAATGTTTTTAAAATCCTATTGTCCATTGGAGCATGGCTATGCTCTCTAATTTACCTATTCGCATTTCAAATTTGAACGCTGAGCGTGCGTGTATCCAGTAGTTCAAACCCAGCGACCACCTTGCATCATTAAATTCCCATTTCGCCCCCTCTGCTAATTGAGCAGCGTCATACCGAACCACAAATTCCAGGTTGCGGATCAGCTCTTTGCCGGATTTGGAGGGGCGGTAAGAAAGCTGGGCATAATATATCTTGCTTTGGTTGTTGAATGTATAAAGCGAATCTTCACCCATCGCAACATCCATACTGTCATTCAGATAATAAGCATCACCTATATTAACAAAGCTGAATTGTCCAACCAGCCGGATATCGCCTTTTATAGAGCTAAAATCCTTATTGTAGGACAAATCAAGAGCATAGAGCAGAGCGCTTACATTTTCATGTTCGGTACCCAGGTCGCCTGTTTTTCCTGCGTATTGTCCTGAAACGCCTATTTCCAAAGATGAATTGGAGAAGGGCAAAAATCCTAATCTTCCTCCTATTGCTTTGTTTGCGTTGTTGTCACGGAAGTTGCTGTAGATCAAAGCGCCTGCATTTTCGGGATTGCCTTTGCCATCTTCCAATACCGGCCCGTTGGAAACATACACTGCATAATACAATTTAGATTTACCTAACTGCAGCCCGCCTCTCGCCTGTATGCCTAATTCATCGGTAGGGGTTGCCCCTCCATGACCGAAACCTAAAGGGGCGCTGGGCAGCTTGTTGATCCATGAAGGATGAAAGCGTTCATTGAAAGTTCCAAAAGGCGATAAAAACTTGCCACCTACTAATGTGAGCCAGTCATTCACAAAATAACCGATACTTGCGTAACCCAGGTCAAAATGGGTGCCACCTTCATGTGAAATGCCTTCCTGGCCTCCTCCATGCCCGCCACCACCATGTCCATGCCCCCCGGTTTCTCCACCATGAACGCCCCCTTCCAGCTCAATATGTAATTCACTTTCAAAAAAGAGTTTATCTGTGGGTTTCCAGATCATGATCGGTGCAAAACCCGCATGGTCAAAACGTGAAATATCAAGATCCTCCAGATCCTGGTGATAGGCAAAATCTGCAAAACCTGTCATACGGAATTTATTGCTGCCGGGCTTTAGTGCATTAAGCCTTTCGCTCAATGTGCTGTTGGCAGTTTTTAGAGCTTCAAGTTCTTTTGCCAAAGCCGTGTCGGTTTGAGCATTTGCCTTGAATGATGACGCTGTCAGCGCTATCATTAATAATATGATCGTTTGTTTTTTCATGGTTATTATTTTTTACCCAGTACCCTGATATAATTTACCAATTTCCACCGCTGTTCTTCTTTCAATATTTTCTCATAAGCTGCCATGGGTGGCTTGCCTGTGGTAAGCTTCCAGAAAATGGCGCCATCTGTCTGGCTTTGCAATTTTTCTGAAGTGAAATCTTTGGGCCTTGGTTTCAAGCTTAAACCTGCAATACCGTCACCTTTACCTCTGTCGCCATGACAGATTTTGCAAAGTTTGAGGTAAAGTTTTTTCCCTTCAGCAGTAGCTTCTGCTTTACCTTTATAAGGATTTTTCAATAAGTCAACAGATTTGGGCGCTACCCAGTCATCATCATTAATGCTGCCTGATTTAGTACCTGATATAAAGATCGAAGTAACTATTAAAGCAGCTAATGGAAACGCTAACTTAATGTGACGAGTGTTTTTTGGCTTTTTCATGATCTATTGTTTTGATAAATTAATTCTTCATATGCAAAAGTATCTATCACAGATATTGTACACGATGTCTGCCGTCATAAAAAATTATGATTGTTGTTATTTGAAACCACGAATTACACGAATTACACAAATTAAATTAGTGTAATTCGTGTAATTCGTGGTTTCATTTTCGGTGTTTACATGAATGTCGGTGCGCCCCGATGGTAATCGGGACAGGCAAGCATAAAATACGTTTGTTAAAGATTACTTTTCAGGAAGAATACAGGGCGCTATTGAAGAAGTATAATGTGGAGTATGACGAACGTTATGTATGGGACTGATGCCTGTTTCGCCCTTTCAGGGCTAATCATCAGAGCTAGAGAATAACACAGGGCTACACCCTGTGTTTACACCTCACGCCCTTTCAGGGCTTTTTTTGAGAATATTTATAAAATATTTAACTATCAACAACTTTTTAGAATAGAGCCAAAATTAATAATAATAGGGTCAACCAGCGCCCAGTAACCAGCATCCAGTAACTGATAATTTGATGCATGATGTTAATAATGATTACAATTTAAGTTGTTTTTTTTAATTTAGATTTTTAGGTGTCATTAGTATCTGATATTTGACAACTTACCTGCGTCAAGAATAGTAATATTTTTCCCTTTAATTTCAATTAGTTTATCTTCTTTAAATTCAGATAATGTTCTGATGACTGTTTCTGTAGCCGTACCTGCAATGCTTGCCAGGTCATTTCTTGAAATGGATATATTGAAATTTTCATTATTTTCTTCCCGGTAACGTTTTTGCACGAGTAACAATGCTTCGGCTACCCTCTTTCTCACCGTATTATAAGCAAGATTTAATAATTGTTCTTCTTTTTCGAGCAAGCTTCCGGATAACATCTTGATGAACTTGTGTGAGACATCGCGATTGTTTTGGAACAATGAAAGAAAATCCTGCTTTGGTATCTTGTAAATTTCAACATCTTCCAATGCCGCTGCTGTTTCTGTATAATCACAATCCTGCAATAAAGCCATGTAGCCGAAAAAATCACCTTTCTTGTATAAACCTGTAACATACTCTTTTCCATCTTCATTCATTCTATAGGTTTTTACCTTGCCTTTATTGATAAAGAACATCCCATTAGGAAAATCGCCTTCATAATAGATGGTCTCTTTCTTTTTGTAGGGTCTGAGCTTTCTATCTTCAGATAGTTTACTTAATTCTTCCAAACCCCTGGCTCCGTCAATAAATTCATTTAATCCCTCAATGTTATTGCTAAATTCACCTTTAAAGATCTCGCTTCTCTTTAAACGGCTTTCGATTGCGTTAAGCAATTCCATTTCATCAAAAGGTTTGGTTATATAATCATCAGCTCCAAGGTTCATTCCTTTTCGCTGATCGCTTTTTTCCGCCTTTGCAGTGAGGAATATGAATGGGACACCTGCGGTTGCCATGTTTTTACTCAGCAGGTACAAAACACCGTATCCGTCTAATTCCGGCATCATTATATCGCAAATGATCAGATCGGGTTTTGACTTCTTTGCCAGCTCAACGCCAACTTTTCCCCCATCGGCAGTTATAACTTTATAATTTGCTAGCTCAAGAATTTCAGCGGTATTTTCCCGCATTTCCAGGTTATCTTCTATCAGTAAAATGGTTTTCATATTAGTATCGGATTTTTAATTTTTTGCCACAAATAATGTCACAAAGACACCAAGGCACAAAGGGTCACAAAGATAATTTTAATGTATCATTAATAAAGAACGGAATTACAAAAATGGTTTTATAAAATACTTTGTGTAACTTAGTGTCTTCGTGTCTTTGTGGCAAGGTCTTCCGGCTGCTGAATAGCAAGCGGCAATTTAATCATAAATGTGGTTCCTTTATTTTCCTTGCTAATAAATTCTACAGAACCATTCATTAATTCAACATATTTTTTTACAATGTTTAACCCCAAACCTGTGCCGCCAATATTGATAGAGTTGCGTGCTCTGAAGAATCGTTCAAACATATGCGTTTTATCTGTATCCGGAATGCCAATTCCCCTGTCTTTTACTGAAATCATTAAGTGTGCGTTTTTATATTGGGTTGTAAAATCAATTCTTTCCCCTTCAGCAGAGTATTTAATGGCGTTTGACAAAAGGTTATTGATGATATTCTTTAAAAATTGCTTGTCCAGATTAACCTCCCCTTTATTTCCTGAGTGTTTGTAAACAATATGCTGTTTTGTTTTTGCAACGGCTTGCATTTCCTCTACAATGTCTTCAGCAAATTCGATAAGGTCAAATGACACAGGTTTGTTTTCTATTATTCCTTCTTCTAACTTGTCTAATGAAAGAAAATCATTTAAAATGCTAACGAGGTTATTAACTGAAGATCTGATCCGCTCAATATGCTTGTTTCGTTTGTCTTCAACGGCAGGTTGGTTGTACTTTGAGATCAATGCAACCGAAGAAAGTATCGTACTAAGAGGTGTTCTGAATTCGTGTGATGCTATTGAAACAAACCGGGATTTCAGCTTATTCAGCTCTTTTTCTTTTTCCAATGCTCTTTTTGTCTCTTTTTCGGCTAATGTTCTTGATCTTATTTCTTCCTGGAGATCTTCGTTGCTGTACCTCAAGGCGCTGATCGCTTTGCTCAATTCCTGAGTACGCTCCTCAACCCGTGATTCTAACTCTTTATTAAGCTGTTCAAGATTATCTCTTACTTTTTTGCGTTCGGTAATGTCGGTAATAAGCGCCATTACAAACTTCCCATCATCCAGGTCAAAATGATTCAGGCTGATCTCCACAGGAAATGTAGTTCCATCTTTTCGAATTGCAGACAAGTCCATATCTATTCCCATTGACCGTTTTCTGGGATTTTTGCTGTATTCTTCCCGCAGGGAGATATGTTTATTCCTGTATTGTTGAGGCATGAGCATTTCCACCTTTTGCCCGGTCAATTCATTTGTGGTGTAACCGAACATTTCTTCTATCCTGGGATTGAACATCCTGATCGTTCCTTTTTTATCAAGTACTATTAAACCTTCCGCTGCTGATTCGAAAAGTACCTGGCAAATGTTTTCCAAATCTTCTTTTTTCTCCCTTTGAATATTAGACTTTGAATCCATTTAAGTAGGGGAATTAAAATTTATAGGATACTAATAAAAAAATGCTAATATACTAATAAATACTAATTATACTAATAAAAAAGAAATGTATACTAAAAGCAGGATAAAAACATTCGTATCATTAGTATAAATTCGTATATTAGCATTATACATTATCAGATAGCTTCCATATCTTTTTTAAATCTTTCAATAACTTCCTCCGGTTTAATTATTACAGGGGGGAATGTTTCTATTACCATTTTTATCACATCAATAAATTGCTGCTTCATTTCGCTGGTAAAATGCTGACTACCAAGTTTCATAGAATGAATTGCCCAGTTGTAGGTAGTTTCAAAATCTTTCTTATTCTTTTTTAAAATATTAAAAATAATTTCAGAATAGTCGAAGTCAATGTTATGTTTCCTGACTTCTTCTGTTATAATATCGTGCAGCTTTTTCTTATCTTCTTTTTGGATTTGGTCATCGGCTCTGGCAACCGCATAAGCCAGCCGTCCTAAAGCATAATATATATGTTGTTTTGTGTCCATTAATTTTCAGATTTAATAATGATTTAGCGTCTTGGCGAGAAAAAACGGAAAATCTGAATGATGCAAATGTGGAATGAAGGTAAATAGGATAATATGATGCCTATCAATCAAAAAACTGATCTTTATCAGTATTTTAATTTCATCACTTCGTCTAACAAGTCTTTTTTATTTACCGGAAAATCTCACAATCAAGGATTTTATTGACTTATGTCATATTATATTATTCCTGGACCCACTACACTTGCATTTTTCTTTAAAAATGAACCATGCAAAAAAAGATATTACTCATCTCTCCGGGTATATCCCCTAAAACACGTACCCCATTTGCTTTAAGAATTCCTGAAATTGCTCTTTGTATGATCGCTGCGTTCACTCCAAAAGAATTTGAAGTGGAGATAATTGAGGAGGAGCTTGAAGATATTGACTTTGATACAGCATGTGATATTGTAGGTATTAGCTGTATGACGGCTAATGCTCCCCGTGCTTATGAAGTGGGCAAAGAATTTAAGAAAAGAGGTAAGACGGTTGTTTTTGGAGGAATGCACCCTACTGTTTTGCCTGATGAAGCGCTTCAATATGGAGATACTGTTGTGATAGGTGAAGCAGAAGGGGCATGGGAGAATCTTTTGGCAGACTACCTGGAGGGCGAACTGAAACCTACCTACAGCAATTTTCAACCCAATGTATCCAATTATCCTTTGCCAAAGCGAGATATGACAAGGAAAAAAGGGTTGTTTGATGTGAAACCCATACTAACAACAAGAGGCTGCCCATATAACTGTGAATTCTGCTGTGTTACTGAATTTTATGGAACCAAATTGCGTCATATACCGCCTGCCAGAGTAGTTGAAGATATTATTGTATCTAAAGGAAAAATGTTCTTGTTTTTAGATGATAATATCATTGGCCATCCTAAGTATGCCAAAGAGCTCTTTCGGGCGATTGCCCACCTGAATATAAAATGGGTAGGGCAGGCATCCGTCTCTTTTGTAAAAGATACAGAGCTTATGAAATTGGCAAGAGAAAGCGGCTGCGGGGGGCTTTTCTTTGGCGTGGAATCTGTTTCCACAACTCAGTTGAAGAAGATGAGAAAAAGCATAAAAGATATATCTGATATTGAAGAGGCAATTAAAAGAGTAAAAGACCTGGGCATTCACTTCCATGCCTCCATGGTCTTTGGATTTGATGACGATACTGAGGCCATCTTTGACGAGACCCTGGAATTTCTTATGAGGAATAAAATAGGAACCGGTTCATACAATGTTCTAACCCCGTATCCCGGTACACAGATATACAAACGGTTTAAAAAAGAAAGGCGGCTTCTTACCGAAAACTGGAAATATTATGACCACAATACAGTCGTGTTTAAACCCAAAAACATGACTCCTATGCAACTTGCCGAAGGCCATCTTAAAATGAGGCAGGAACTTTACAGGTTTAGCTCTATAGCAGAAAGATTTCCGGGGAATTTAAGCCACCCATTACTTTACTTAGCAATGAATTTTGGTGGCAGAGCTGCTAATAAGAAATTAGCAAATGGTTTGTATAAGAGAATGGAGGAGATACTGATTTGAAATGCCTAAAATACGGCTAAATCTCATTTTGATGTGCTGGGGATTACTTTTATTATTGTAGTATAATTATTTCACGTAGCACATCAAAATGAAATTTAGCCTAAAATACTTAAAATGCCTATCCCGAGTACTCGGGATAGGCATTTTAAGTATTTCTTCAAGGATCATAAACATTAGACGGCCTTATAATTTCCCGGATCTTTTCCAGATCTAAAATTTTGATCTTTTTTTCGATTTTAGTGATCAGACCTTCATTTGCAAAATTGGTTAATTGGCGGATAACCTGTTCAGGAACAGTACCCGCAATGCTGGCTATTTCCTGCCTTGTTAGACCGGCATTTATTATTGAATTATCTGTAGTACCATATGCTTCTGCTATAAACAGCAAGGCGTCTGCCACCTTTTCTCTCACTGACATCTGGGCCATATTTCTCAGCCTTTTTTCAATTCTTTTTAGTTCTTCGGCATAGAACATCAGCAGGTGAAACATCAAATCAGGATTAGATCTTAAAATATTGAAAAAAAACTGATTTTCTATAAAACAAAGGTTGGCGCCTTCTAATGCAACAACTGATATTGAATAAATCAGATGCTCGCCATATCCCCTGTGTCCTACAATATCACCTGGTTTGGCGAGCCGGATAATTTGTTCTCTGAACATATCCACGATCCCTTCTTTATAAACTTTTACCTTACCGGAATAAATAAAATAAATACCCATAACAGCATTTCCCTCTTGTATTATTTTCTCTCCCTTTTTATATAATAAACAACTTTTATTCGTATCCATTTCAGAATACCATTTAGATGAACAGTATCTGTTTATGAAACAGCTCTTGTTAAGACAGGTTTCGCACTTTGGTATATCTGCTATTTTCATACCCGATGCTAATATATGAACGCGCATAGAACGTAGCCCCGAATACTCGGGGTTCAATGCTTTGGCCTTTGTTATACGCTATACGCTTTGCGCTTATATCCAATACTCATTGTATTTACAAAAAAATCATTACCTTCCCTAACCTACCATTCTCTAAGGATTCGTAAACCTGGTTTCCAGGGTAATTGCCTTGGGAAAAAGGATATTATTCTCTAAATGGATATGCCGGTGCAGATCTTCTTCAAACTCCTTTAATTTGAAATAAGAAACCTGGTAAGTATTGCACGCATAGTCAGGTGGGATATACCCGTTGCTTAACTTTCTGATCTCTTTTATGACCTCTCCTGCATGGTCATGCTCCAGTTCCATCATTCTTATCGGGTTCTGCACTGTACCGAAGGGAGGATGATCGATTGGGGTACAATTTGTTTCAGCCTCAGCCAACTGTTTAATATAAGGAAACAATATACTCTCTTCTTTCATCATGTGTTGATCGAGTTCTTCAGCGATCTCTTTGAACAATTCAGCAATCTGTACCACTTCAGGGTTGGCATTTCCATGTACTTTTGCAACTTTTTGAGTATATTCCAGCAAAAGTGGTATGTTATCTCTAACATATTTGTGATGCTCATTGACAATATAATCAACCAGCAAGTCCATGTTCCAATCCTTGAAATTTATCTGTTCAGGCGGGGGGCTTTTCTGTTCAATCTTACGGAGTTTATCTTTCAGGTCATCGTAATTAATTTTCTTTTTTTCACAAACTTCTTCCACTGTTCTTTTGCCCCCACAGCAAAAGTCAATACCGAAACTCCTGAAAACTTCGGCTTTGCGGTAATCATTGGATACCAATTCAGCGATTGTCTTATTGTTCATAGTAGTTATTGTATAATTCTGCAAAAAACTCTTTAACCGCCAATGGCAGTCATACATCTTCCTCGCTCATAATCATGTTTGAAGGCGCGGTCATCCCAAGTATTCGGGGCCTTCAAATCAAATTGTTTCAATCCTCCTCTTTCTTTATATTTACGGGCAATACATTCAATGATAATCGGTTTTATATCCTTCCCATTTCTCAATGCTTGCAATAGATCAGCTTCATCATTAGAGAAAAGACAATTCTTTAATTTACCGTCAGCCGTCAGGCGAATGCGGTTACAGTCATTGCAGAAAGGCGCTGTAACGGAACTGATAACTGCAAAGGTTCCGTCAAACCCTTTTACACGGTAACTTTTAGAAGTGCTGTTAGGAGCATCCTGTAATTTCTCTATGGTATAAATATCTTTAATCCTGCCGAGCATTTCCTTAAACGGTACAATTTTGTCCCGTTGCCATTGATTCCCGTTAAAAGGCATGAATTCAATAAAACGTACGTGGATGTTGCTGTTCCTTGTCCACTTTACGAAATCAACTATCTCATTTTCATTCATTCCCTTGATCACCACTGTATTAACTTTTACATGAAACCCCTCATTGATAAAAAGGTGGATGTTGGCAAGTGTTTTATAAAAGCAGTCCCTTTTGGTAATTGTCAGGAACTTGTCCTCATTAAGCGTATCCAAACTTACGTTCACCGATTTAGTACCGGCTTTTTTAAATGTATTGAGGTAGCTATCCAACAGATAGCCATTTGTAGTAATAGCAAGTTCTACCGGCAGTTTTCCCAATTGTTCAATAATATGAGCAGCATCCTTTCGTACAAGCGGCTCACCACCGGTCAGCCGGATCTTCTTTATACCCAGTTCGACAAAAACTTTTGCTATTTCAAGTATTTCATCCCGGGTGAGTAATTGATCATGGGGAAGAAAGCAACTATTTTCAGGCATGCAATACACACACTTGAAATTGCATTTATCAGTCAGAGAAATGCGCAGATAATCGTGGGGCCTTCCGAATGCGTCCTTTAACATCTTGAGTATTATTAATAATGATCAAACCGCGGCAATTGCTCCTCCATCTCATCAAATTCACTCTGTGTAATATATTTATGTGCAAGCGAGAAGACGATTGTGTCTTCACGGAAAATATGTAAGTGTATCAATTCTACCAAGGCCTTGCCCTGTTCTATGGCGGCATCCAACACTACAACACGTGATGTATGATCCGGAAGGCGTGCAGCTAATCCAAAAAAGTTAAATGTTACAGCAGCAAGCTGCAATATTTTACTGTGATCATCTTCCAGCATATCCACAGCAGTTTTATGGAAAAGCCCCTTACTGTGTTCCCCTTTTTCAATGAGTCGTTTGTTTAATAAGGGAAATAAAATTTTTTCCTCTTTTGTATTGTGATGTAATTTTTTGTTATCCAGTAATTTAAAAAATTCAGCTAATCCGTAGTTAACTTCTTTATTAATTCCCTTTTTCTGAATTTGTGTCAGTATTTCTTCAAATTCTTTTAATTCATTTGAACATACTTTATGCTCACTCATTAGCTTCTGCAGGAAAGGAGGCATTTCCTCATACGGCACGGCTTCATCATTGGGTGGTGAATACGCATCAGGCGGATCCATGGGCGAAAATTCTTCCTGCTCCGTTTGCTTTTCAACCATCTTTTTCAGAGGATCAATATTGTTGAGATTTTTTAAGTTTGATTTGTCAGGTACATGTTTCATTTTTGAAATATTCGGTTGATTAGTTACAATGATTGTAACCGTTCACAGTGTCAAAAGACGCAATAAAACTTCTCGCAAAGCCGCAAAGGGTTTAAAGGGCGCAAAGAAAAAAAAATAAAAAAAACTTTGCGTTCTTTGCGGCTTTGCGAGAAAATAATCTTTACTGTGAACGCTTACCAATGATTCTTATGCAAATATCCACAGCGTCAACTAACAAACTATGATATTCGTCAGATTTTGAAGTGAGGGTTCACCACCAGCATCACCCAGCCCCAGTTACTGATCACATTGGTTTTTCCACCTTTTAATGCAACAAGAGAATTGGTCCCAAACATTTGAGAATAACCGGCTTTTAGAACTACGCTTTTGGCAATAATATATCCAGCGGTAAGGTCAATTTCAGTACCCAGACCTACCTTCATTGCAGTATATTTACCGCTGTTTGCTAACTCCTTACTGTCAAGTATATCGGCAGCAGCAGAGAAAAAATGCAGGTCAGCGCCCAGAAAATACTTATTTGTTTTATATTTTGCCTTAAAAAAAATATCTTGTAAACCCACACTGCCAATATGGTTCCCAACATAGAAATAATCCATGTAGCCGTTAAATTTATGATTGGTGCCATAGAAAGGGGTGAATGAGTTGTTAACTTTATTGCTTGTGTCGGTTTGGCTGGTTCCGGATAATAATTCAAAACCGGCAGTTAAAGTCAATTTATCTATAATTTTATAGGATACATCTAATTGTAAGTCGTAAGCGCTAATATTTTGCCCTGCACCTTTTCCACCTTTACCCATTTGGTAGTAGAAGGCTCCATTTGCAGCTAACTTATCTTTTTTATATGAAATCCTCGGGCCTATTGTCTGGCTAAAATTAACTTGATTAGTTGTGTCATAATTTAAAGAATCAATTTGGGTTATTTTTGTTCCCTGCAAACCATTATTCAAAAACAAAAAGCCTACCTTAGTATTTAAAGAATCAAATGATTTGTGCAGCCATAAAAATTGCATTACTTTATAATTTGCTACGGTATAAAAATTGCCTGCAGAAGCAGATTCGTCCTGGTTATAAGCTAACCCTAAATGTGCTTTGATAAAACCGTTATATTTAAACAATGCCAGATCATGGCTTCTTGCCTGTTGCACCCATCCTACATCTCCAAAAATTCTATGGTCATCATACACCAATTCCTGCCTGCCTGCTTTCAAAGAGAATTTATCAGAAAATAAGACTTCTGCCCATGCCTGGTGAATTGAGATCAAACCATCTGCGACATTTAATTGCTTTTGACTGCCCCAGGTTCTTACATCCTGGATTGTTATACCAACTTTGAAATTTTCATCCTTGTAATTTAAATTCAACCTGGTTCTTTGATCGGTAAAGAAGGCAGCATCCTGAGCAGAATCTGCAAGGGCTTTGTAGCCGTGGCGGTATTCTGTACGCGGCCTGATCTCACCTGTTAATGTAAACTGCCCATAAGTTGCTGCAACAGGTATTGCCAATATTACAGCAACAATACTTGTTTTGATAAACTTTATGAATTTGTTATATGTTATTTGTTTGTTTGTTATAAAGTTTTTCATAAATTTGTATTAACAATCAATTCCGGAATTTTTTCTATCATAATACCACCAATTTAATATCAGGCAAATGACATAATACATTGCAAAACCATACAAAGCTAATTCAGGAGTACCGGCCTGTATCTGCTGTCCGAAGACCTTGGGAATAATAAAAGCGCCATAAGCAGCAATGGCAGATGTCCAGCCTAGAACAGGTCCTGCTTGTTCTTTACTAAAGATATAGGGTATGCTTCTAAATGTTGATCCATTTCCAATGCCTGTTGTAATGAACAAGATCATAAAACAGCCAAAAAACGGCCACCAGTACGTTTCGGGGGTTGCACTTTCTTTTGCTTGTAAAACGAAGTAGGCAACAGCCAGAGCAGCTATTATCTGAGCGCCAGTACTATAAGCGGTAACTCTTGAACCGCTGCCTGTTTTATCTGATAACCAGCCGCCTACCGGGCGAACCAATGCTCCTAATGCCGGACCAATAAATACCCAAGCGAGAAAGTTGGGTGCGTTTGGATTAATATAGGTAGGGTCAGCAGAATTTGAGTAAACAAACACATCCTGGCAAAGCTTAGGGAATGCTGCAGAGAAACCGATAAAAGAACCAAAGGTCATTGTATAGATTATGGTCATTACCCAGTTATGCTTTTCACTGAAAATTGAAAACTGTTTCTTTAAGCTTTCCTTTATCTCTCCGGGAGACAAATATTTCATTAACATAACGGTAAGTATAACAACGACAGGTAATACTATCCACATGTTAATACCCAAGCCCACCAACAAATATGCACCGGTAAATGCCGAGATAAGGCCCAACATAATTAAAAATAAGGTTTTACCTATGCCCTGAACTGTACCTGGAAGTTTGGGTGTACCTGTTACAACATTATTCATCCCGAAAAAGGCAGCGATTGCCGATATTATTAACACCGGAACCCATACCCATCCGGCATTTTGAACTCCACTTAATGCTTCCCCTATTATTTTCTTGCCACCCTCTCCAATAGCGCTAAATATGAATATACCAGTAACCCATGGGATGGTTTTTTGCATAATACCGACACCGAGATTGCCAATTCCTGCATTTAACCCAAGTGATGTACCCTGAACTTTCTTAGGAAAGAAATAACTAATATTACTCATGGAAGATGCAAAGTTTCCGCCTCCAAAACCTGAAAGCACTGCATATATTGCAAATGTCATATAGGATGTATTTATGTCCTGTAAAGCAAAACCAACACCCATAACCGGCATTATTAATAAAGAGGTTGTTACGAAAATAACGTTACGTCCACCCCCAATTGCAATCAGAAATGAGTTAGGAATGCGCAGCGTTGCTCCGGCAAGTCCGGCAATTGCAGGCAAAGTATAGTACAACGAATTTATCTCTTTTAATTTTTCAGTAATTTGATCGGGACTCATGCCATCCGTGATCATACCAAAGTTATATCCATACTTTTTTAATTGTGTAGCAATAATGCCCCACATGATCCATACAGCAAATGCTAATAATAATGCAGGAATAGATATCAATAGATTTTTTGTTGCTATTTTTTTTCCTGTGGATTCCCAGAAGTGTTCATCTTCAACGTCCCATTTTTCAATATTTACTTTAGCCATGATTTTAGTTTTTTGTTGTTAGTTTTTAGTTACAAATTTGTAGAGACGTTGCATGCAACGTCTCTACAAATTGATTAATCCTTAGCTTCAATTTCCCTCATCAGTTCAGGCACTTCTTTGTACATCATCTTCTGTATCACGCGTTGCATCCACCACAGACAAAGAGCTGACAGCAGAAGCATAAACATCCAGCATGAGGTCCAAAGGCCGGTTCCTTTCAAAAGGTAACCAAATATCACAGGGCCGAAAAAGCCCCCTAACCCACCTAACAAGCCAACCATCCCGCCTACTACACCAACTTCTTCAGGAAAATAGTCAGGAATGTGTTTATATACACCGGCTTTGCCTATACCCCAGATGCTGCCAATAATAATGGCGAGAATGGCAAATATCCAAACGTTCGCCTGGAACATGATATGTGTTTCCCCTTTCGCTAAAAGTTCTTTTCTCTTAACCTCCTGACCAACCTTTACTACAGGGATCTGCCACATCTTTTTTACAGGGAAAATGTGGAATTCATCTAAATCCTCCTGAACCTCTGGCGGCCTTTGAATAATTAAATATTCCTTTTCTCCTACTTTTATTAGTGTTTCAGTAACTAAGGTTATTTTACCTTTTCCTTTAGCCATAACACCATTGCCGGGTGTTGAAACATCCATCTTGGGAACACTCATCATTAAGCAGATAATTACGGATGATAGCAATACCCAATACATTACAGACCGGGCTCCCCATCTATCTGACATCCATCCGCCCAAAGCCCGGATCACACCTGACGGAAAGCTGAAAAGAGCAGCAAGAATACCGGCTGTAACCAACGGGAGGTAGTAAACATTTACAAAGTACGGAACAAGCCATTGGGAGAATGAAACGAACATCCCGAACACAAGGAAATAATATAATCCAAACCTCCATACCCTGATGTTTTTCAAAGGAGCTAACTGGCTTTTTAAAGTTTTTTGACTGGTCTCTGGTTTTTTATTAGTGGTAAATAGGAAAAATAATATTCCCGTTAGTAACAAAACGCTTGCATAAATTTGGGGTAAAGTTCTCCAGGCTTCCAGATCTGTTCCATTATCTGTTAAGTTATTAAGGAGTGTTGGAGCAAAAAGAGTAGTTAATGCTGCTCCGGCATTTCCTGCACCAAAGATACCAAGAGCTGTTCCTTGCCAATTTTTGGGATACCAATAGGACGTATAAGCAATGCCAATGGCAAAGCTGATTCCTGTTAACCCAAAACCAAGGCTGCATAATGCAAAACTCGTAAAACTGTTAGCATAGGAAAGCAAAAACATTGGGATGGAGCAAAAAACCAATAAAAGCGAATAAACAGGCCTGCCGCCAAACCTGTCGGTAAGCAACCCTGCAGGCAACCTGAAAAGAGCTCCCGTTAATACGGGGATGCCCATTAACCATCCAATTTCCACAGGCCCCCAGTCAAAGACCTGGTTCTCAACCAGGAAGGTCACCAATACGCCATTCAACATCCAGCAGGCAAAGCATATAGTAAAGGCAAAGGTGTTGAAGAATAATATTTTATGGGCTTTAGGAGTTACTTGTGATTCCACTGTTACTGGTTTCTGGTTACTGGTTTCTGGTTTCTGGCTTCTGTACTTCGTTACAATAGCAGCCAGCACCCAGCTACCAGTATCAGGTATTTTTAGGCTGTGTCATTGTCCATGCTGTTTTAGGGTTACGTACTTTCTTTCTTCCCCAATACCAAATTACAACCTGGTAGGAGCGCCATGCATAATTAATAGGCGGAACTAAAAAATGTACCAACCTTGAAAAAGGGATCAACAGTACGATCGTAAAAGCGCCTGCTATATGTAATTTTACAGGCCAGGGCATAGCGCTTACAGCTTCAATCTCTGGTTGTAACACAAAAACTGAACGCAGATAAGGGGTAAGCACGGCAGCAAACCATGAAGATCCCCACCTGAGTCCATAAGCAATCCCCAGACCGGTAACTACCTCCAGAAGCAGCAGCAACAAGATCACTATATCCATATAATTGGAAACCACCTTCAGGCGGGGATGCGTAGTCCTCCGGATAATAAGATTTACCAATCCTGTCAATACGCTTATTGCAAAAATAAAGGCGGTTACTTCAAGTATGATCAAACGTAAGGGATGGCTGTTCCATGCCAGTACTCCCTGGGGGATTAAAAATGCAGTCAAATGCCCGAAAAAGAGAAACAGTATTCCCCAGTGAAACGGAATTGATCCCCAGAATAATCTCCTTCCCTCCAGGAATTGTGAGGATAAGGATGAAAATTTGAAACTTGTTGAGCGATACCTGTATATCGAGCCAACCAGAAAAACTGCCAAGGCTATGTAAGGTAGTGCAACAAAAAGAAAGTTGTCTATAGCATTCATAATTTTAAAAATTAATTGTTAATCAATTTCCATCTCGGTTCCTATAGATTTCAAAAAATCAGGAGTCTGCTCCGGTTTTAGGTCTATTTTAAAATCTTGCTGCAAAACTTTGTATAGCGCCAAAAGCGGCTTTTGATAAATAGCGCCATATTTTTCAGACCTTTCGATCAATGTTTTGTGGTGCCTTTTATATACTTTATTTTTTTCTTTTAATTTTTCAGGGTCAAATTCACCGATCATTTTTCTCAATGCATGTCCGACCACCTTATCTGCCAACTCTTCAACAAGCTCCTGTTTTTTCATTTTTGGAAGCAAACGCAACACATTAGGAAGATGATCAGACAGTTCATGATGGCAATCATTGCCAACCTCGTTGTGTTCCCTGTTTAGGTTCACAAGTAGTTCAGCGCGTTTATAATCATCTCCAAAGAGCAAATATCCTATGTCAAGCGTAGTAGTTGCCTGCACATCAAATGAACGGGTGAACAACTCTTCCATCTCTTTCAAGGTAGCTTTGGAAGTAAAATCCGTAAATCCTCTAAGCTCTGCACCTGCTGGCGGATAATGCTTATCAAGAAATTGCTGTATTTGTTTCACCCTTTCAGGGAAAGCCAAATCAGGATAATAAAATAAGCCTGCAAGTTTTTGGTAGTGATCAATTGATATTAATTGTTTCATTGTTACTGGTTACTGGTTTCTGGTTTCTGGTTTCTGCATACTGCTTACTGCCTACTGCCTACTTTTTCAAACTCCTCTTGCCGGTTTTTCCTTAAATCCAAATCCAACAGATCCTTTTGTATCGCCTGTAAATTCAAGCATCTCTATTGCCTGTTCGCGATGGGCTGCAGGTATTACAAAGCGATCATCAAATTTTGCAAGTGATGTGAGGTAATAAATGTCATCAGCCGTTTCAGCAGTCAACCCTACATCTTTCAGAACCGTTTCCGCTTTTTCGTCAGAAATATCTCCTACGGTTTTTCGCCTGCGATGAATTCTCACGGCAAGTAGCTTTTTGAGAACATTTTTAATTTTATCTTCATCACCGGCACTAAATAAGCTTGCCATGTATTTTAACGGGAATCTTGCCTGTTCAATAGTTCCCCACAATTCCTGCGTACTGGTGTCATAAAGCCAGTTGTCATTCCAGAATTTGGCAATAGGGTCCATTTTCTTTGCCTGCTCAGTATTGTTTGCTTCGCTCAATGTTGCCATGACCGGTAACATGGGCGGTACATAGAATAACATCGGCAGCGTTCGGAACTCAGGATGCAGGGGCAGCGCTAAACCCCACTTTTTTACAAACTTGTATACAGGTGAATATTGGGCTGCTTTAATGGTAGAGTCAGCAACACCATTTTTCTTAGCTGCCTCAATCACCTTAGGATCAAATGGGTCTAAAAGTAGTTCTAACTGACGATCAACGAGGTCCTTACAATCTTCAGAGGCAGTTTCCTGTATTTTATCAGCATCGTATAATATCACACCCAGGTACCTTATCCTCCCGACACAGGAATGCATACAGGCAGGTGCATACCCGGCTTCTATACGGGGATAACAAAGAATACATTTCTCTGATTTACCGGTATGCCAGTTGTAATATGTTTTTTTATAAGGGCAGGCAGTTATGCACATCCTCCAGGCACGGCAAACTTTTTGATTAATCAATACAACACCGTCCTCTCCTCTCTTGTAAATAGCTCCTGAAGGGCAGGAAGCTATACATGCAGGATTAAGACAATGGTTACAGATTCTCGGCAGGTAGAAGAATGCCATACGTTCCAGTTGGAACATTGCTTCACGTTCTGCCGGGGAAAGGTGTTTTAAATTGGGGTCATTACGCGCATAATCAGGAGTTCCGCTCAAGTCATCATCCCAGTTGGGGCCCATTTTAATATCAATTGGTTTACCCGTTATTAGGGATATGGGACGGGCCGTGGGCTGGTCGTCTTTTTCGGGAGACTCTATCAGGTCAAGATATTTATAGGTGAAGGGTTCATAATAATCATCTATCACGGGCAGGTGTGGGTTATGGAATATGTTCAGCAGCCCCTTTTTCTTACCTGCTCCTTTAAGGCCAATACTGCCGTTTTTCTTTTCCCAGCCACCTTTATAGATGTCCTGGTTCTCCCACTTTGTAGGATAGCCAGTGCCCGGTTTTGTTTCTACGTTGTTCCACCATTGGTATTCGGCTCCTTTCCTGTCTGTCCAGATATTTTTACAGGCAATTGAGCAGGTATGGCAGCCGATGCATTTGTCCAGGTGAAAGACCATTGATATTTGAGATCTGATGTCCATGATTATTTACAATTTAGAATAATTAGATATTAGATATTATGTATTATGTATTGTCTATTGTCTATTGCCTCAACATAAATGTTGAGCTACTATGATCACCAAACCAACTTCTCCATTTTCTTAACGATCACATGCGTATCCCGTTGGGGAGCCACAGGCCCCCAGTAATTAAAGTGATAGCTGAACTGCCCGTAACCTCCGCATAAATAATTGGGTTTCAGGTGGATGCGGGTAAAGCTGTTGTGCCCGCCTGCACGTTTATTACCCCTTACCTGCGATTTGGGTATCCCCACCGTTCTTTCAGGAACGTGATAAACGATGCACACGCCTCGTGGTATCCTTGAACTCACTACCGCCCTGGTGCAATATACTCCGTGGTCATTATATACTTCCACCCAATCGTTGTCTTTAATGCCCAATTCTTCAGCGTCCACTTCACTGATCCAGCAGGGTTCGCAGCCTCTAGAGAGAGTGAGCATCCTCAGGTTTTCCATGTAAGTGGAATGGATATGCCATTTACCGTGAGGGGTAAGGCAGTTGAGCACTTTTGCTTTCCCGTTTTTCAATGTTTCCCTGAACTCGCCATAAACTTCCGGTTTGGGGGATGGCTTGTAAGTAGGCAGGTGCTCACCATAGGCGATATACATTTCATGATCGAGGTAAAAATGCTGCCGTCCCGTTAATGTTCTCCAGGGAACCAATCTTTCTACATTATAAGTATAAGCAGCATAAGCCCTGCCGTCATTCATCAATCCTGACCAAAGCGGGGAAGTATTGTACCTTCTCGGCTGAGCCAGCAGGTCGGCATACCTGATTTTAACGTCCTTGCTTCCTTCTGCTAAATCTGCCAGCGCCATGCCGGTTTTCTTCTCCATGTTTTTGTAAGCCCTAACAGTCAATTCCCCATTGGTTAATGAAGATAAATGCAGTACAGCATTGCAAGCCCATTCGTCTTCTTCAATAGAAGGCAGGGTTTTTCCGTTAAACTTTCTCACGGGGAAATGGTTGGACTCTATCATCTCATCATATTCCCCTTCGCACATATAATGGTTGCCATGTGCTCCAAGTCCTTTTTTCCTGATATTGTCTCCCAAAGTGATGTACTTCTCATATATTTGAGTATAATCCCTGTCAACTATTGCCAGCTTGTGCGTTGTTTTGCCGGGTATGGCTTCACACTCTCCTTTGTACCAGTCTTTAATTTCGGGCTGGGTTATTTCATCTGCGGTATCATGTGCCAGGGGGGCTGAAATAATATCTTTCTGCGGCTCAGCAAGATGCTGTTTGGCAAGCTCACTGGTTACCTTGGCAAGAAGTTTAAAAATATCCCAGTCAGTCTTGGATTCCCAAACCGGGGCAACTGCCTGCCCTAAAGGATGAATGAATGAATGCAGGTCAGTGCTGTTCAGATCTGCTTTTTCATACCATGAAGCGGCAGGCAAGACAATATCAGAGTACAGTGCAGAGGAGTCCATACGGAAATTGAGATCCACTACAAGGTCCATCTTTCCTTTCGGAGCGACCTCGTGCCATTTCACTTCTTTGGTGTGCTCATCAGCATCTTTGGCAATAGCGTTGGAATGTGTGCCTAAATAATGTTTCAAACAATATTCATGTCCTTTCATACTTCCCATAATGGCATTTCCCCTCCAGATGTACCATACTCTTGGGAAGTTCTCTTCTGCCTCCGGGTCGCTTACGGAATATTTCAGCTTTTTTGATTTTAATTTTTCGAGCACATATTTTTTTATTCCCTCATCATCTTTTGCCCCGTTACTGATTGCCTCCTTGCACAGCTCAAGTGTATTTTGATTGAATTGCGGATAAAAAGGCATCCATCCCATTCGCACCGATTGATAGATGGTGTCAGCCGTGTGCTGTTTTGTCCATTTATTATCGGGAACGGTATTATACTTTGAGAACTGCCCATCATACCGGTATTGGCAGGTGTTGATATAATGCCAGAGAGGTGCCTGCTGCAAACGGATCGTATCCAGCCAGTCCTTGGCAAAAGCAATGCTGCTCCATGAATCCATCGGTGCCAGTTTTTCCTGTCCCACGTAGTGATTCAAGCCCCCTCCGTTTTTGCCTACACATCCGCTAAGCATCAGCGCCATAGCTCCTGCACGATACATCAGGTTCTGGTGATACCAGTGGTTAATGCCTGCACCAACAATGATCATGCATTTGCCTTCTGTAATGTTGGCGGTATTTGCCCATTCCCTGGCAAATTGCAGGACGGTTTTGGAAGCAACCCCGGTAAATATCTCCTGCCAGGCGGGCGTGTAAGCAGCATCTTTGTCATTATAATCTTTTGGATAATCACCAGCCAGTCCCCTGTCCACACCGTATTGTGCCATGATCAAATCGTAAATGGTTGCAACGGGTATTTTTCCTTTGGTAGTTTCGATGTATTTAACGGGAACACCTCTGAGCGGGTGATTGTCTAAGCCAAATTCAGTGAATTCCGTTTGCAGCACTTCATCATTGTCATTTAAGAGCGTAAGTACAGGGTTATAGGACTTATCGGTCTCACCATCTTCATGCTTCATATTCCATTTGCCGCCATTTTTATCCCACCTGAAGCCCATGCTTCCTTTAGGAATTACCAGTTTTCCGGTTTTCTCATCAATATTTAAAAATTTCCAGTCACCATTTTCTATATTTTTAAATTTTGATATAGTGTTTGCCCGAACCAGTCTGCCAGGCTTGAAATGCTTGCCATCTTTTTCCAATTTAACCAGGTATGGACTATCGGTATATCTCTTTACATAATCAATAAAGTAAGGCGTTTGTTTTTCGTGATGGAATTCTTTCAATATGATGTGTGAAACAGCCATCCAAAACGCACCGTCACTTCCAGCATGCAAAGGCACCCATTGATCAGCGTATTTACACACCTGGCTGAAGTCTGGAGAGAAGACCACTGCCTTGGTCCCATTATGGCGTGATTCGGCAAAGAAGTGGCAGTCGGGAGTCCTCGTCATATTGAGGCATGCGCCCATATCGGCTATCATCTTGGAGTTATACCAGTCGGCACTTTCGCACACATCGGTCTGCTCACCCCAAAGCTCGGGAAATGCAGTGGGCAGGTCGCAGTACCAGTCATAGAAACTTAGGCAAACTCCTCCAAATAACTGTAAAAACCTGGCGCCAGAAGCATAACTCATCATTGACATTGCAGGAATAGGCGAGAAACCGAACACCCTGTCAGGACCATATTTTTTGGCGGTATAAATGTTTGCCGCTGCCATGATCTCCATAGCCTCCTCCCAGCTTGCTCTCCTAAAGCCGCCCTTACCTCTTGCTTTTTGGTATGCTCTTCGTTTTGTGTCATTGTTTTGAAGGTTTTCCCATGCCTTCAGGGGATCGCCCACTTTTTCTTTCTCCTCCCTGTATGCATCAAGCAATGCACCTCTTATTAGAGGATATTTAATACGCAATGGGCTGTACAGATACCATGAATATGAGATACCTCTCTGGCAACCTCTGGGTTCATAGGGTGGGAGAGAACTTTCCAATAATGGATAGTCTAATTGCTGGGTCTCCCATACTACGATACCGTCTTTAACGTGTATTTGCCAGGAACAACCCCCGGTGCAGTTTACACCATGTGTGCTTCTGACAATCCTGTCGTGTTGAAAACGGTTCCTGTAAAATTCTTCCCATTCACGTGTTTGTGGCGATATAATGTCTTCTATCCAACTCATTTTTATTTACGATTTATGATTTTAGATATTGTTCTATTGTCTTTCGAGTTTCGAATTTCGAGTTTCGAGTTTCGAATATTGTCAACTGTTTTCAAATGTCAACTGATTTAATTTGTCTCTCATAGATTTCGTGATTCACGCTTCTTTTTTTCCTGTTAAACCAGAAGAAATAAAAGAATCCTAACAGGGTGATCGCTCCGGGAATGCCTCCATAGAGCATCACCATACCATAATTCCTTGTGTGCTGGTAAATATGTTGTTCATCGGCATATTTTAAGAATCCTGATATATCTAATATCTCCTGTTCTGTTAACCGGTTATTTCGATATGCCTGCTTCATAACAAGGAATGGAGTGTTGTTCAATATTGCTTTTACTCCTGCTTCATTCAACCTTGAAAAAGCTGTTGTCAGATCTTTTGCCAGAACACCTCCTGCAAGGATGGCATCATTCTTTATATGATGACAGGAATTGCAAGAGGGGCCACCGTTTTTAAAACGGTTTATTCCCACAAAAAGATTTTGTCCGTTTAGGATATTTGCTTCAGTGATCTCTACAGCGGGTTGTTCTTTTTTTTCTTTTGCTACCTTTTTTAAATAATAGGTTAATGAATCAGTTTCCTGATCTTTTATTTCGCCTGTTTGTTTGGCTATTGCTTCGGTGGGCGCTTCTTCGAAACTTTGACTGATGATATAGCCGATGATTATTTTTATTTCCTCATCAGAGATGCCCGGATCGGGCATTGTTATTTTATTGAATTCCTCAAAAAGGGCAACAGCATCAGCATCTCCGCTTTTGATCATAGTTTGAGACGATCTTACAAAATTGACGATCCATTCTTCTGTATGCCTTTTATGGACGTTGGCCAAATCAGGACCAACCAGTTTTCCTTCATTGACTGTATGGCAGGCGGAACAATAATCTTTGAATAGCGTTTCACCCTGATCCTGAGCTAATGGAGTAAAGGGAGACAGGTTTCCGAAAGTTAGAGTTGGCAGCGGCAGCAGCAGGAGGCAGGACTGCCAACTGCCGCTGCCTACTGCTGCTTGTTTGTATAGATATGCCTGTCCTGAAGAGCCTGTCCCGACAAGTCGTGAAAGTGAAGGGATCCCAGCAAATATTATACAGATCAATAAGCTGGCACGCATTAAAATTTTCTTCATGATGAATGAATTTTAATAAATCATGCCCAAAGGTTGCCTGTATTGATCCTCTAAAAAATGATTTTTGTCAGGAGTTATATATGATCTTTGTCAGGTTTTGATTTAAGGGGTAAAACTTTTTAAATCTCTTTTTGCATAGTAAAATATAAACCGTATCTTTGCACTCCATTTTGCATAAAGAACATAACTTCGTAAATTGATTAAAAAAATAATTCACCGCAAAGGCGCTATGACGCAAAGAAAAAAATAGAAATAATAAATTTTAAACTTTGCGTCATAGCGTCTTTGCGGTGAAAATTATTGAAATTCCGATACAATTAATTACCATATATTTTAACTAAGTTTACAATACGAATTACTTCTATTTAACCTGGTCTATATGAAAAACAAAAACAGAGACCCTATAGCCATAATAGGAATCGGCTGCAAATTTCCCGGAGGTTCAAATACTCCGGAAGAGTTTTGGAAACTTATATGTGAAAAAACAGACGCAATTTGTGATATTCCACCAGACCGTTGGGATATTGAAGCTTTATACGCACCTGATTTCAACCGGCCCGGTAAAATGAATGTTAAGAAAGGGGGCTTTGTAAAAGAAATTGACAAGTTTGACCCGGGATTCTTCGGCATTTCCCCCCTTGAGGCATCACGTATGGATCCTCAGCACCGGATGCTGCTTGAAGTAGCATACCATGCCATTGAAGATGCAGGAATATGCCTCGAAGATCTTTCGGGTTCACGCACATGTGTATTTACCGGTATTTCCTCTCATGATTATGGTGATATTCAAAATTCACCATTAGAGCAAGTGAACATCGGAGCACACACAAACGTTGGTTCAGCATTGTGCATTTCGGCCAACCGCATCTCCTATACATTTAATTTAAAAGGGCCGAGCTTGTCTATTGATACTGCTTGTTCTTCCTCTTTACATGCAATCCATCTGGCTTGCCGGAGCATTTGGTCAGGAGAATCGGACTTTGGCTTTGCTGGAGGCGTAAATGCAATATTAAAACCCGAGCCGCAAATAGGATTCAGCAAAGGTGGTTTTCTCTCTCCGGATAGTGTATGCAGGTCTTTTGATGCAAAGGCAAACGGATACATACGCAGCGAAGGAGCAGGATTTGTTTTTCTCAAACCTCTCTCTCAGGCAAAGAAAGATAATGACCGGATCTATGCAGTTATCCATGGTTCTGCTATCAACCAGGATGGGGCCACAAAGGGTATCTCCGTTCCCAGCCAGGATGCCCAAACAGAAATGCTGAAAGACGCATATAAGGATGCCGGGATTGACCCGCATAAAGTTCAATATGTAGAAGCCCACGGAACCGGAACACTAGTAGGAGACCCTATCGAATCCACAGCTATCGGTACAGTTATTGGGACAAATAGAGATGATATTTGTTATATTGGCTCTATAAAATCTAATATAGGACACCTTGAACCCGCTTCCGGTGTGGCAGGATTTACTAAACTGGCTCTCGCACTGAAACATGGGATCATTCCGCCAAACATACACTATGAAACTCCTAATCCTGAGATCCCTTTTGAAGAGCTGAAACTAAAAGTGCCAACTAAAATAGAGAAGTGGCCGAATCATAGGGAGGGTCGTTTTGCCGGAGTAAATTCTTTCGGTTTTGGCGGCTCTAATGTCCATGTAGTCCTTGAAGGTTTGTCGGACAATGATCATAAACCCAAAACCAGGAAGAAAAAAGACCTGCAGCTTTTCACCGTATCTGCAAGAAGTCCTGAAGCTATCAATGATTACGCTAAATTATATATAGATTTCTTAAATGATAAGGAAAACAAAGTAAGTTTGAATGATATCTGCTATTCGGCAGGAGTAAGGCGCACTCATCACAACAATCGTTTGACGGTCGTTGCCGGATCTAAAAAAGAATTAGCGGAAAACTTACAGGTCTTTTTAAGTGGTGAAACAGTGACAGGCATCTCTTCCGGGCGTGCTGACTTAAAAAAGGACAAAATAGTGTTTGTCTTTTCAGGACAAGGCCCTCAATGGTGGGGGATGGGCAGGCAACTGCTGGAAAACGAACCCCTGTTCAGGAAAAATATTAAAAAGTTAGATGTCATGCTCAGCAAATATGCGGATTGGTCGATAATTGAAGAGCTTAATAAGGATGAAAAAACATCACGTATCAGCGAAACGAATATTGCTCAACCTGCCATATTTGCGATCCAGATAGCGCTTTATGAAATGTGGAAAGCAGTTGGAATCACTCCTGACGCTGTTGTTGGACATAGCATCGGAGAGGTGGGGGCCGGCTATGCCTCCGGAGCATTGACTCTTGAGCAAGCCGTTATGCTGATTTTTCACAGAAGCCGTGTCCAATTCAAGGCTACAGATAAGGGAAAAATGCTGGCAGTAGGATTACCTTATGAAGAAGCTAAGGGTATTATCAATGGCCTGGAAGGTAAAGTTTCAGTTGGCGCTGTGAACGGCCCTGCCATGGTAGCCCTGTCAGGAGACACTGATGTTATTGAAAAAATAGCTAAAGATCTTGAAAAAAAGGATATTTTCAATCGCATGCTAGAAGTGAGAGTACCTTTCCATAGTCACCACATGGAACCGCTCAAAGAAGAACTTCTTAGTTCATTAAAAAGCATAAAACCATCTGCCACTAAAATTCCATTTTATTCAACCGTTGAAGGTAAAAAGATCGAAGGCAAAAAACTGGATTCGATGTATTGGTTCCATAATGTCAGAAAACCCGTACTTTTCATTACTGCTATTGAGGAAATGATTAATGACGGGTTCGATACATTCATTGAATTAGGCCCGCATCCTATTCATGCTATCGGTATTAATGACCTGTTTTCTGTTAAAAAGAAAGATGGTCTGGTTGTCCCGTCCCTGAGGAGAAAAGAAGATGAAAAACGCACCTTCCTTTCATCCGTTGGATCACTACATACCTGGGGATGCAAAGTGGATTGGAAAACATACTTTGGCGATGATAATAATTTTGTTTCATTACCTAAATACCCATGGCAAAAAGAGAGATATTGGATAGAAACCGAAGAAGGAACTAAAAAACGGTTGGGTTCTTATGAACATCCTCATTTAACACGCAAGACATCTTCCGCAAGAGAAAGCAATAACATACTATGGGATATCACATTAGATAAGAGAACTTATCCCTATATTGAAGATCATAAAGTTCAGGGACCAATCGTATTTCCCGGGGCAGGGCATGTTGAGCTTGCCATTTCTGCAGCCCGGGCATCTTTTGGAGAAAAATTCGAATTTTTGCAAAACCTCAATTTCACAAGTGCGTTATTCTTACCTGATGAGGGAGAGCCACCTCATATCCAGATGGATATATCTCATGACGGAGGCGACTATTTCATCTATACCAAACCCAGGAGCCAGGATGCCTCCTGGGCGATGTGCTCCAACGGGAAAATAAATCACATTGGAGATGATTTTAAATCCATAAAGGTCGATCTTAAAGACATCCGCAAGAGAGTGAATATTCCGGTGGAAGTTAAAAAAATGCATGAGGAGCTGCTGGAAAGTGGACTTTACCTGGGGCCTTCTTTCAAAAATATCAAAAACCTTTGGAGAAGTGACGGGCTTTGGGAAGCGCTGAGTGAGATAGAAGTAGATGAAACTATTCGCTCGGAATTCTTCCAGTTCAACCTCCACCCGGGAGTGTTGGATAGCTGCTTTCAAACAGTTTTCGGGATTTTTAACGAAAGATTTGATGCAAGTAAAAAAATGGGAGTTTATATCCCCGTCCATATTGACCGGGTTAAATTCTATCAAAAACCCAATTCGCATAAGTTATATGTGCATGGCAAGTTAAGGGAATGGACAGATGAATATGTTTTGGGCGAATTGTGGATCTTCAATGAAGACGGAGAGCTCGTTGCAGAATTTCACGGTTTCCGGTCTCAATACCTGAAGGGCTCGAGAGGAGAAGCAGGTGGTGAGCAAGACAAATGGTTTTATGAATTCAACTGGAACATGAAAACCAGGACAGACCAGGAGCTGGTTCGCAATCCGGGAGAATATATTCCATCACCAAACTCCATTAAAAAAGGCGTTCAGGAAACTATAAAAGAAATTGTTAAACGAAAAGAACAGGACGAATATTACAAGCAATACGAACCGGAGCAATACCAGCTCACAATAGGATATATCTGCAATTCTTTGAAGGAGATGGGTATGTCTTTTAAGGCAGGAACTAAAATCAATACCGGGAAATTAATAAAAGAGTTTGAAATAGTTGAGGAGCATCATCGCCTTTTTAACCACATGTTTCATCTCCTGAAAAATGCAGGTATCGTTAAAGGGGAGGCCGGTAAGTATGAAATAATAAAAACTCCTGATCTAAGAGATGTCAATTCATGGATGGAAGAGCTGAATAACAAATACCCCCAGTTTCATCATGAATCAACCTTGCTGGGCCGCTGCGGGCCTGAGTTAACAGGAGTATTGACAGGAAATGTTGATCCCATACTTTTAATTTTCCCCGAAGATCAATGGGATGCCATTGTCAAATATTATGTGGAGGGATTCGCCTTTAAAAAATACAATGATATTGCGGCAAAGGCGGTATCAGAGCTGTTGAAAGACATTCCCGAAGATCAAACAATAAGGGTGCTTGAAATTGGTGCCGGCACGGGCGGAATGACCCAGGCCGTCCTTCCCCTGTTACCTCCTGAAAGGACAGAATATATTTATACTGATATTTCCAACATGTTCATGATGAAGGCACAACAGAGGTTTGCCAGGTATCCTTTTGTTCAGTATAAGGTCTTAGACATTGAGAAAGACCCTGCAGAGCAGGGACTTGACCTGAACTCCTTCGACATCATCGTTGCTTCGGATGTCATTCATGCAACACGCGAGTTGAAAACCACGCTTGGCAATGTCCAAAAACTGCTCGCTTCAGAAGGTGTATTGATGATGTTAGAGGTAACAAATTCACCGGTTTACTTAGATTTCATCTTTGGCATGACTGAAGGATGGTGGTTGTTTGAAGATACGAATATCCGGCCCGATCATGCGACCATGAGCCCGGATAAGTGGAAAAAGGTATTGGAAAACCTTGAATATTCCGATGTGGCCGTTTACACCGATTTTGAGAAAAACGACTCTTCCTGCCAAAGCGTTATCCTTGCGCGCGGTAAAAAATTGGAGCTGGTCAATAAAACAATAGAAGAATCGCCTAAGCTGGGTGAAGCCGACTGGCTGATATTTGCCGACAGCACCGGTGTTGCTGATAAGATACAAAAGAGATTAAAAGCGATTGACAAGCAATGCTTTGTCATTAAACGCGGACAAGATTTCAAGAAAATAAGTGATACGGAGTTTGAAATAGACCCATTGGCACAGGAAGGGACTGACAAGGTCATTGATCTGGTTGCCGGCAGGAAAAAATTCCAGGGGATTATCTTCCTGTGGGGTCTGGATTCCGTTGATAACAAAAAACTCAATGTTGAAAATATTATCCGTTCAGAAGAGAATTCAACAATCACGTTGATGAATATCATGAGGAAACTGAACGATACAAACTATGAGAAAAATCCTGAGATATGGATCATTTTCAGTGGCGCTCAAACTGTCGGTGGTACTCCCAAAACCCTGAACCTTTCCCAAACGGGACTAAGAGGCGTCAGTAAGGTTGCTATGAATGAATTCCCGGTTTTCAACTCAACCCTGGTTGATTTTGGCAGTCCTGTTCAGGATGATGAGATCGAGGCATTCATAGAAGAGATCCTTGCCAACGACAGGGAGGATGAGATCGCTTTCAGAGGCAAGAAACGTTATATAAACCGGTTAGAGAGAATTTCGACTGACAGCATAGCACAACGGGCTATGAAAACAGTTCCGGCAGAGGGTTCAAGCTACACTACCTCCATTTCAGAATACGGTGTGCTCGACAATCTTATTATCCGTGAAACTCCCCGAATAGTACCTGGCGATGATGAAGTAGAAGTTAAAATAAAAGCTGCCACTCTCAACTTCCGTGATATTATGCTGGCTATGGGATTGCTTCCGGATCTGGCGATTGAAGGTGGCCTTTTCGGCAGGAACTTCGGCCTTGAATGTTCCGGCATTATCACTGCTATAGGAAAAGACGTCAAAGACGTTAAGGTCGGTGATGAGGTGATGGCTACCGCACCCTCTTGTTTAAGCGGTTTTGCTTACCCAAAGGGCTGTCATATAGTTAGAAAACCAAAAAACATCAGTTTTGAAGAGGCAGCATGCTTGCCAGTGGTTTATGTTACTGCTTATTATTCCCTGATACATCATTGCCGCATGCGAAAGGGAGAAAAAGTGCTTATCCATGCTGCCGCAGGAGGCGTTGGCATTGCTGCAATTCATATTGCCAATGCAGTAGGGGCAGAAGTTTACGCAACAGTAGGCAGCCCGGAAAAAAGAAAATACATCGAAAGCATCGGTGTTAAGCCTGGAAATATATTGAACTCACGTACCTTGGAGTTTGCCGACCGGATCATGGAGCTTACCGATGGCAAAGGTGTTGACATTGTACTTAACTCACTTTCAGGAGAAGCCATCTATAAAAGTGTAAGGTGTTTAGCCCCTTATGGCAGGTTCGTGGAAATCGGCAAGACAGATATTTACAGAAACAGCAAACTGGGCTTGCAGCCGTTCGGAAACAACTTATCCTATTTCGGGGTGGATGTTGACCGGCTTTTCAAGCAAAAGGAAAAATTTGGCGGTGAGCTTTTCCAGGAATCCATTGATTTCTTTGTGAAAAATAAATTTCCCGTTCATCCCATCAAGACATTTCCTATCTTAAAGATTGCCGATGCCTTTCAATATATGGCGGGAGCCAGGCATATTGGCAAGATTATCATCTCCATGGAGGGAGACGTGAAGGTAGCGCCACCGGAAGAGATACAATTTAAAAAAGACCGCACTTACGTGATCACAGGCGGTGCTTCGGGTTTCGGACTGGCAATTGCCAATTGGATGACAACCAAGGGAGCCAGGCACCTCGTGTTGGGGAGCAGAACCGGCCCTAAAACAGATGAAGAAAAGGCAATAGTTGAAAAAATGAGGGAAAAAGGCGTGAACGTCATGCTGGCAATGGGAGATGTATCTAAAAAACAAGATGTTCTCAGGGTGGTAAGCGACATAAAAAATAACATGCCCCCGGTTGCCGGCATACAACACGCAGCAATGGTATTGGATGACGGAGGCATACCCGAGATAGATCACGAACGCTATATGAAGGTCTTTAAACCAAAAGTATTGGGATGCTGGCTGCTTCATCTTGCCACGAAAGACCTGGATCTCGACCACTTCATTTCATATTCTTCGATTTCGGCTGTTTATGGTAATCCCGGCCAGGTAAGCTATGTGGGCGCCAACAGTTTCCTTGACAATTTCTCATCTTTCAGAAGATCGCAGGGATTGCCCGCTACGACCATCAATTGGGGCGTGATCGGTGATGTAGGGTTTGTAGCGAGAAGCGGTAATGTCGGTGGATTATTATACAAGCAGGGCTGGAAAGCCTTTACCCTGGACCAGGCAACCAGTATATTTGAGCAAATACTGTTAAACAACCCCGTGCAAAGGGTTGCAACGGATTCTGACTGGGAAATGATAGGAGAATTTTATCCTCATTCTGCTAAGACAAGTCGTTTTGGCAACCTTATCAAAGAAAAGAAATTAACCGCCTCTTCAGGAGCTGGCTCCGGGGACGGAGCGCTTAAATCAACGTTGCTTGAATCAAGCCCCGAAGAGCAATATGATATTTTAATTGATCAGTTAAAAGATACTTTTGCCAGGGTACTGGGCACCACTTCTGATAAAGTGGACGTTATTGAACCGGTTACAAAATATGGACTGGATTCATTGATGGCTAACCAGATCCGGAACTGGATACAAAGCAACGTATCTGTTGACTACTCCATGATGCGCATTATGAAAGGCCCGACAATAGAAGAGATGACAGTTCAGATATTAAGTGAATTTGAAGGTCAGTCAAATGGACAGGAACAGCAACAGGAACAAAGCAATGAGCTGGATAAATGGATCATTCGCACCAAAAAAGTTGATGATCCGAGACTGCGCCTGTTCTGCCTGCCGTATTTTGCCGGAGGCGCCTCTGCTTACAATGGCTGGCATGAGCTGCTGCCGGACGATATAGAGGTTTGTGCTATTCAATATCCCGGCAGGGAGGAACGGTCTAATGAGAAACCCTTTAGTGATGTTGCTGACCTAATCAAAGCGATGGCAGACGCCATGGAACCGTTATTAGACCGTCCTTTCGCTTTTTACAATCACAGCGCCGGAGCAGGCGTGGGACTGGAATTAGCGAGATACCTGAGAAAAGAAAAAGGAATTGAGCCGGTTAAATTTATTGTCGGTGGCTGGAAAGCGCCACATCTCGTAAGCCCGTTCAAATTCCTGGATGCTATAAAAGATGACGAAGTTTACGAAGAAAAGAACATCCCTAATATCATCAACCATTTAAGATCGTTGGAAATTCCCGATGCCGTTCTTCAAAACAAAGAGTTGATCAACGAGATGCTTCCGTCATTGCGTGCCGATATATTGCTCGGTAAAAGATATAAATATTACGAAGACAAACCGCTAAGCTGTCCGCTCATGGCTATTGCAGGAAAAAATGACACGGTTTTTACGGAAAAGGAGTTAAAAGCATGGAAAAAACATACTTCCGCAGAATTCAACTTCATAACAATAAACGGCAGCCACCTCTTCTGCAGAGACAATAAAGAAGAACTTCTTGAAATATTAACGCATGAATTGGGCGAACTTGTTGAGGCGTAAGCTGCCAAGATATGTTAGAGATTAGAAAAATACATCATCGCGCAACGTATAGCAACAAATTTTCTACCTGTATTAAATTCTATTACGAAAAAGTAAGTAAGCAACCCAAATTGTTTTTTGATTTGCCCCGGCCAAAACGAAAAAAAATACTTCCTAAAGTAATAGACCAACAAGATGTAAAAAAAATATTATCTGCTTTTAAAAGTCATCATCCGAAAGATTATTTGTTTGAAGGACAGTTTGGAGGCGCTATAAGTATTCGCACCGCTCAACAATTATTTGCCAATGCTAAACGAAAAGCCGGAATACATAAAAGCGTAGGCATCCATAGTTTGAGACATAGTTTTGCCACCCACCTGCACGAACAAGGGATAGATATAAAACACATTCAGGATTTATTGGGTCATACTAATATTGCTACTACTATGCGCTACACTCATGTAAGTAAGAAGGACTTGGGTAAAATTAAAAGTCCTTTAGATAACATTTAGCACTTGCGTTTTTTGTATAGCAAAGAATAGTGATATTCAAAAAACGCACAAAACAGATTTGGATGTCAAGTAGTTAATGGTCAGTATTGCGGCTATTTACAAGTTAGCGGTTATTGTATCGCGGCAGACAGGTATCTACCAATTTTGACACTTATTGCGGTTGGACAAGTATAAAAAACAAAGACAATGAAAACAATCATCTCAATATCACTGACATTTGCGACAATTCTTTTGCTGACACAATGCAAAAAGGACTGTATAAAATCTGACCGATGTAATTTAGAACCCAATGCAGGATTTTGTATGGCTGCAATACCCAAATACTACTACGACAAAAAAGACAAAAAATGTAAACAATTTACTTGGGGCGGTTGTGGCGGTGTTGTTCCGTTTGACACTATGGAAGAATGTGAAAAACAATGCGACTGCAAATGAAAAAACTAAAACCATATCTACTTCTAATAATTTTTTTCGCATTGACACTGGCGGGGTGTAAAAAAATTGATGTGCCAAATGACACGCCTACCTGCATAAAAAAGAAAATCAGAAAATTATTAAAGGAGGACTGCCCTTCTGTTAAAACAGTTTATCAATACAGTTTTCAGGGACAGACAGTTTATTCTTTCAGTCCACAAAACTGTGGTGCTGACTTGACAGGTGAGGTCGTTGACGACAACTGTAATACTATTTGTTGGCTTGGAGGAATTTCAGGAAACATACTCTGCAACGGAGACACTTTCTACAAAGCCACGACAAATGAAAAACTAATTTGGCAAGACAATTAAGAACACGCACCTTGACTAATATGGCTGACAATTCACGACACGACAAAAAACAACGAACCGCTAATCGAGTAGCCCGCCCCGCCAAAAACTGACGGGGTGAGGCTCTCACACCACCAAGCGTACGGTTCTCGTACTTGGCGGTTCGTTAAGCATACTAAAGCCGCTCTTTTCAACGGCAGTAGCTTTTCATTACTTTGAGGTAAGGCTGGTAAACTCGAGGTTTAAACCTCCTTATCAAATTTCAATCTACTTCAAGATAATTCAAAGAACTTTCGTACCTTTGCGGTACGTGTTCTGCCCATGCTGGGCACACACATATGCTATATGCCATTGCGGTTGACGAGAATATTCGTACTTTAGTGTTTTCAACAAGCGGTTGTTTTCGGGGACAGTTACGTAGTTCTTAAACCGCAACGGCACATAGCATTGACCGTTAGCAAAATGCGAACACGACAACGAAATGACTATCTTCATAACAAAATTGACAAATGAGAATTTACAATGAAGAAAAAAAAATTTGACGCAGTAAAAATGATGCGAGACATCAGAGACAAATTGACTAAACGCTATTTGGAAAATCCCAACTTGGAAATTTCCGACTTGCAAAAAATCAGACGAAAATACAAAATCAAGACAAAAGTAAAAACGCACTTTGCATAACACGGGGCTTAATGCAAAAGCGGCTGACGAGCTAACTGCTCAATAATCCTGCTACGATATGACAAACCTGACTACGAACAAATTGAAAAAGATGTAATAACATAGTATATCATTAATCGTAAATTACCATGCTCTATTCATTTATAAGAACAATTGTGAGGATCATCGTGTGGGTTTATTTCAGGAAGATCAATGTCCACAATGCTGAGCTCATTCCCAAAGGTGTTCCATTGATCATTGCTCCCAATCATCCCAGCTCTTTCATGGACATCATGGTTGTAGTCTCATTTATAAAGCATAAACTTCATTTCATCATGAGGGGGGAGTCGTTCAACACGGCATTTAAACGATGGTTATTTGACTACCTCCATTTGATCCCGATTTATCGTAAAGATAAAACGCCTGAACTGATGTTGAAAAACAAAGAGGTTTTTGAAAAATGTTATCAATTGCTTGCCAAAAAGGGAGCGCTTATCCTATTTCCCGAGGGCCTTAGCAAAACAGAACGAAGATTGCGGGAAATTAAAACAGGAGCAGCGAGAATTGCCCTTGGGGCAGAGGCAGCAAACAACTTTGAATTAGGAGTGCTTATTGTGCCGGCTGGCCTCAATTATTCCAATCCTCACAGGTTTCAAAGCGAGTTATTTATTAATTTTGCCCAACCCATTGATGTTTCCCGCTTTTTTGAACTGTTTCAAACGAACAAACATAAAGGGATCGTTGCGATTACTGAGCATCTCAAAGAATGTCTTGAGCAGCATACCATTGCAATTGAGAATAAAGAATTGGATGAGTTGGTTAAAAACATAGAGACCATATATAAAAGCAAACTAAAGAGAGAACTTGGCTTGTCAAAGAACATAGAATATAAAAGCAAATTAGAGAGAGAACTTGACTTGTCAGAGAAAGAACAAGAATTTATGGTGACCAAAGAGATCGTGGAAGTGGTTTTTCATTTTCACAAACATGCCCCTCAACGTGTTCAAACCTTACAAAAAAAGATTGTACGTTATGTGAATGATATAGAACGGCTTAATCTCAAAGATCACTTATTCACTAAAAGCTCAAACCGTGGTTCTTTTATATTTGATGGTCTTAAAACATTGGCAACTATTATAGTTGGTTTTCCCTTTTTTCTTTTTGGTGTGATCAATAATTTCATCGCCTACAAAATTCCAGATTTTCTTGCCTCTCTTTCGTCCCGTCCCGATTTTTATGGTTCAATTACCATGGCTACAGGCATGGTTACCTTTATAGTATTTTATTCCCTGCAAATCTGGTTAGTTGCTTCGTTTACCCCCGGTGAGTCGGGATGGTGGATTACTATTGCTTATGCAGTTTCGCTTCCCATAACCGGGATTATTTCACTTTACTACTGGAGATACCTGGAGAAAATTCGCGGCCGATGGCTGTTCCTATTCTTGTTTTACCGGAAGAGTTCTCTGATTACAAGATTGATCAATCAGCGGGAGGATATTGTAAAAACAATTGAAAAAGGAAAGAGGGATTATTTAAACCTGCAAAAATAGTGTTGTAAATTAAGAACTTAACTGTGTAAATTGACCCTGTGAGATAATTTCATATCTCAACTTAGTTATATGAAATTGCCAGAATTCAATGATCAAATAGCAAAAAAAAGCTCTCAAATAGCATTAATCATGATCTTTTTGATTACGGTGGGTTTACTGTATGCTGCAATAACTAATCTTAAACTAGATAGTACTTTTGAAACGCTTTTCCCAAAAGATGACGAAGAAACCAAGCTGTTTTTTGAGCACAGGAGAGAATTTGGTACTGAAAATGATTTCGTTTTGCTTGGCATTAATAATAGAGGTGGAGTCATAGATAACATTTTCAGAAGGAAAGTTGACAGTTTGATCAATAAACTATACAAAATAAAAAATGTAATAAATGTTGTCTCACCATTCTCCGCAAACTCAAGCATCCTTAATGCAGAGAACTTAATTAGTTCAGATAGTAATTCCATTGCGCTTTATATCAAAACTGAAAATGAGCTGTCAAATTTAGAGTGCACCAAATTATCAGAACATCTTCAGGAATTAGTAGGTCAAACTGAATTCGGCAAAATACATCTTGCTGGAAGATGTATCGGACAATCCGGATATCTAAAACTCATGCAATCAGACATGTCATTTTTTTTCAGACTTTCAATAATTTTTCTGCTACTTTTCCTTTTCTCGATTTATCGATCTTTCTGGGGCGTAGCAATTCCTATCAGTATTATTCTCATAAGCGTCATCTGGGTGTTGGGCATAATTGCATTGACGGGTGAACCAATAAACCTAATCCTGACTATACTGCCGACGATCATATTTGTAGTTGGAATTTCAGATGTGATTCATTTTGTTTCCAGATTCATAGAAGAGAAAAACTCCGGTAAATCAAAACTTGAATGTATAAAACTATCTTTTAGAGATGTGGGGTGGGCTACATTTTTAACGTCAGTAACTACCTCTATCGGATTCCTTGCTCTATTATTCTCAGATGTAATTCCAATACGCACATTTGGTTTATATACTTCTATTTCAGTAATGATTACTTATCTGGTTACAATAATAGTATTACCATCTTCATTAGTGCTCTTTAAAACTTATTCTTATCGAAATGCCAAAAAACTTGATTGGAAAAAGTTTTTAGATAATAATTTTCTATTCACTATCAGGAATCCAAGACTCATTCTGTTATCATCATTAACCTTGATTGTAATAAGTGTGTATTTTATTTCAAAAATTCATCAAAACGATTACATCCTGGAAGATCTTAAAACTGACAATCCAATTAAAGTGGATTTTACTTTTTTCGAAAATGAATTTTCGGGTGTGCGTCCATTTGAGATGAATGTAAAAGTAGTGGATACTACGAAAAATCTTCTGCACCAAGATGTCATCTCTGAATTAGAAAAACTTGAGAGTTATCTTATAAATACTTATGGGGTGAAAAATGTTACCTCGCCTTCATCCCTTGCTTATTTAACAACAGCCGGTTCACCTTTTCAAGGAAAGTTAAATTTATCCTTAGCGCTAAATAAATCGAACTCGACAATTAATACATTGAGTGATTCTACATTAAAGACTGGAAGAATTAAAGGCATGGTAGGAGATTGGGGAAGTCGATATTTTTTAAAACGTAATAATGATTTGGAAAATTTCATTCGGGAGAATATCAATACTAACCTGATTAATCCAAAGCAAACAGGAACGGCCTATCTACTAGATAAGAATAATTCAAGGATTGCAACAAATATGATCAAAGGACTTGTTTTTGCATTTATTACTATCAGTATTTTAATGGCCATGATGTTCCGGTCATTGAAAATGCTAATAATAGCCATGGTACCAAATATATTTCCCTTGATAATACTGGGAGGGCTCTTAGGACTTACCGGACAAGAATTTAAAGTTTCAATGAGTATAATATTCACAATAGCTTTTGGTATTTCAGTTGATGACACAATTCATTTCCTAAGCAGGCTTAAAATCGAAATGTCTAAAGGGGTAAATCTAATATTAGCTATGAGAAGAACATATTTGTCAACTGGCAAAGCCATATTTTTAACTACCCTGGTTCTTAGCAGTGGATTTGTCATTCTCATGTTTTCAAATTTTTTCACCATGTACTATTTGGGATTTCTTGTAAGTATATCATTGATTATTGCCTTAGTTGCAGATCTGTATCTGCTTCCAGTTCTATTATTGATGCTATACCCTAGGCTAAAAACTTAATGTAGAATTATGTTAATGAACTTTACAACGATTATAGATTTATTGGAAAAGACTGCCGAATTATATCCTGATTCATGTGCAATTGAAGGGCAGGTGAATAGTTGGAATTATTCTGATTTAGAAAAATCGGGAAACCAGATTGCTCATTACATCAATAACATTGCATCACAGGAAAATGTGGTTATATGTTTGGACAGGTCTGATTGGACGATTATTGCCATTGTAGGAATTTTAAAATCAGGCAACACATATGTACCTATAGATTCTTCAACACCACAAGTCAGAATTGATAAGATTGTTGAAATAACTAAGCCTAAACTTATAATCACTGATGAAAATAATTTATCAAAGTTTAAGAATGACCAAAACGTAATTCCTATTGACCAAATAAAATCGGCTTTATCAAAATTACCTAATAGTCCACTTAGTATTAATATCAGTGAAGATGAAATCGCTTACATTATCTTTACTTCTGGTACAACTGGTATGCCTAAGGGAATTCCTATATTACATAGGTCTTTGTTTAATAAAATTTCTCGCTTCAATCCTAAGTTGAATTTTAACCCTTCTCACAATTTCATTCTACTTGCGTCTATAGCTTTTGACGCAAGCATTGGACAAATATTTCTACCTCTTACCAATGGATCGACTCTTCATATTATAAACAAAGAGGAACAAAATAACCCGATTTTGTTTTGGGATTATATAATTAAAAAAAAGATAAACATACTCTATACTATTCCGTCCCTTTTAAACGCCTTATTGGAGTCACCATTAAATTTAAAAGGTATTTCATTTGACTATATACTGTTGGGTGCTGAACTTTTTCCATCAACTCTACTAAGCAAAATCAGAGCTAAACTAACAGTCAATAAAATAGTCAATATGTATGGGCCAACCGAATCAACGGTTAACGCCATTATGCATATTATGTCTGGGAAAGATAATACTGTGCCTAACCCAATTCCAATTGGATCAGCACTTCCTGGATACGAAATATTTATTTTGGATAAGAATAAAAATAGGGTTGAAGACGGCAATGAAGGTGAAATAGCAATAGCAGGACTAGGTCTTTCTCCGGGATATTTTAATGATCCGTCATTGACAAACGTAAAATTCCTATCAAAGGGAAAGTCGAAGACTGATAAACGTATATTTTTAACGGGTGATTATGGTAGACGTAATGCCGAAAACTACTATGAATTCCTAGGACGAAAAGATTCTCAAATAAAAATTAATGGATATCGGATTGAATTGCTTGAAATTGAAATGGTAATTAAAGACATCACTAAGGTAAAAAATTGTTCTGTCGAATTGAATCCGTCTAATAAGAATCAGATTATAGCTTTTGTAGAATTTATCTCAAATGATAGCCGTGACGATTCTGATGAGATGCTTAAAACGCATCTAAAAACAATTTTGCCATATTATATGATACCAAATAAAATCATTCAAGTGAAAGACTTTCCGATGCTTTTATCAGGAAAGCAAGATAAATTAAAACTGTTGTCACTTTTAGAAAATAATGTTACATTATCAACACAGAAGAGTGCTATTACGACCTCAATAGAACGTAAAATCATCGAAGCTTGGAAAGAAATATTTGAAATCCAGCAAGTTACTGTCGATGACAATTTTATTAACTTAGGTGGTGGATCAATTCAAAGCATTCTCTTAGTTAACAAACTTCTTAAAAGAGGCATTCGAATTGAGCCAATTGATGTTTACCTGCACCCGACAGTTACTGAATTGGCCAACGTGGCTAATGAAGTAGAACCTGAAAATCCTACCGCCATGAATGACGAAGCCCAAATTCCAAACGAGCCATTGTCCATTGAAACAAAAAAAACTGAAGACAAAAACCCGCCAAAGAATAGGATAAGGATTGAATCTATGGGAGCTTATATTCCTGAGAACTTTGTGACGACTAAAGAAGTAATGGCTGGATGTGTTAATGAAATCACTTTCCCAATTGAAAGATTTACAGGGATTAAATCTCGACCAGTAGCAAGCTCCGATGAATCAAGCTTTGAAATTGGACAAAAAGCAATAGCTGACTGTATGAACAATTCTAAGCTCGGTGCCGATGATATTGACCTTCTTATATGTTGTAACACAGTCAGAAGTCTTGGATCTAAATGTGGACTTTTCGATCCTTCATTTGCGTTAATGTATAAAAAAAAATTCAATTTTCAGAACGCCATTTCGTTTGATGTCAATAATGCTTGTGCTGGTATGTTTACAGTCATCGAAATAGCAGATGTAATGATGAAGAATGGAACTATTAAAAATACTCTAATAGTTAGTGGGGAACATAACACGCCCGTAATAAGAAGTGCTCAGCTCGAGTTGGTTAATGACAAGTTTGACAATCGCTTGGCCTGCCTAACTGTGGGGGATGCTGGTGTAGCAATTACATTGGATCAAACGGCAGATGGAAATGGCTTTGAGTACATTAAAATGTTAACAATGGGAGAATTGAACGACCTATGTATTGGAAAAATTGAAAGAGTTGGTCACGGTGGTCCAATAATGTACAACGATTCTGTGAAAGCAGCCGCAGCAGGAATTACTCCAGGAATTGAGCACGTTTTTCATACACTTAAATCTAAAAATTGGAGTCTAAATAGCGTAGATCATTTCATCATGCATCAAACCTCATTAACTACTATTCAAAACTCCATGAGGGAAATCAATATACAAGCTGGGGAAGAAATCGTCAGCGAAAAAAACGTAGTTATTAATCTCGAAAATCGTGGTAACACAGGGGCAAGCTGTCAGTTTCTGGCCTTGTACGATAATATTATGAATAAAAGGATAAAGAGTAATTGTAAAATTGTTTTTCCGATAAACGGATCTGGAAGAGTACTTGGTACAGCGCTTTTTAAAATGGATGATTTGCCTGATAAAATGAATTCACCGAACAAACACAATAGGATTGAGAATAAAACAATCAATAATGATGTTGATCCTTTAAGATACGGAGTCAAAATTGAAGCCATGTCCGTGTATTACCCGAGAGAATCATCAGAGAGTACTACGAAAATAATGAACAAGAAAGCTGTTTTGAAGTGTCTTGCTGAGTCAGACTTAGAAAAAAATGATCTTGAATTAATTATTTATAGTGGGGTAATACGGGATGACTTTATAACAGAACCAGCTTTGGCAGCTACTATTGCTGGTGATCTGAAAATAAATGTTTCAGGGTATAATCCGGATGGTCAATCTACCTTTTGTTTTGATGTATTAAATGGCAATATTGGAACTTTTAATGCAATACAAATAGCTTCAGAATATATCCGCACAGGGAAAACTAAAAATGCATTAGTGGTTGCATCTGAAATAGACTATAATAAAGATAATGATCACCCTCGAGCTTCTCCAAATGAGATGGGGTCGGCTCTGCTATTAAGTAGAGATGATTCAACCAATTCTGGTATGGGTAAATTTGTTAATCATTCTTCTCCGAGTCACCCTATAGAAAAGAAAGTTTACGCTGATAGTTTGAATTCAGAAACATTCCTCAATAAGGAAACCCTGTATACAACATCAGATAATCAGATAATTAGTGCCATAACAAAATGTATAAAAGGGACACTTGACAAGAACAAAATAGAAGTTGAAAATGTTGACACAGTAGTTTTATCCGGTGTTCAGGGAATATTATTAGATGAAATATCTAAAAATGTAGGTGTTGACATTAATACTTTCTATGTGCCGGAAAAAAATGATGAAGACCTAGGGTCGTCATCAATCATTTACCGCTTAAATCAATATGTAAACCGCATGAGTGGTTATAAACAAAAAACAATATTAATAATCATTGAATTTGGTGATGGATTAACAACGGGAGGAGTGAGCTACGTTTTTTAATGGAATTCAACATATAAATAGGCTCATATTGATTAACTTTGATGCCAAATAAATTTAAATTTAGAGAAAATAATACACCCAAACTCATGCCAGATACAATAACAAAGATCCAGGAGCTTAATTGCCCCCCGCTTTTAAAAGGAGAAGTTCACCTTTGGGGCATATCCCTTGATCTTACTGGGCAATTAATAGAACAGTGCAAATCGTTCTTGTCAGAAAAAGAAAAACAAAGGATCTCCTATTTTAAATTTGAGAAAGTCCAAAATAATTTTATCATCAGCTGGGGTGTTTTAAGGTATTTATTATCCCGCTACATGAACAAAACCCCTCATACAATTCAAATTGAAAGGCATAAAAAAGGAAAACCCTTTGTTCCGGATGCCCCATCATTGTATTTTAATATGTCTAATTCGGGCAATATATGTGTTTACGCCTTTTCAGCAGATGGAGAAATTGGTATTGACCTGGAACAAATAAGGGAATTGCCCGATCTTGACGAGCTAATACAAAAAAATTTTACCGCAAAAGAAATTTCATTGATCACTCAAAATCCTGGAAATAAGTTAAATAGATTTTTCCAGTTCTGGACTTTTAAAGAATCTTATTTAAAAGCCATAGGTGAGGGAATGCGCCTGACGCCTGATAAGCTGGAGTTTACCGTTGAAGGAGAGACAATTAAATTACAGGGAATTAATGGGATATTTGAAACAGAAGATTGGAATTTTTCAGTATTTTTGCCGGCAGAAGATTATACAGGGGCTTTGGCATACCAGGGGGAAGGAATTAAAATTAAAGAATTTTGGAATAAGTTATAAAAAGATGAATAATACTATGATATATAAAGGATATATAGGAACTGTTCATTACAGTGCGGAAGATAATGTATTTTATGGAAAGATACATGGCATCAACGATTTGGTTACGTTTGAAGGACAATCAATTAGCGAACTGAAAAATGCTTTTCGCGCCTCTATAAATGATTACTTCAAAACTTGCAAGATATTGGGTAAATCTCCTGATAAGACCTACAAAGGGAGTTTTAATGTAAGGTTAACTTCACGGCTTCATAAATTAGCTGTAATCAATGCCTTAAAGAACAATATGACCTTAAATGATTTTGTGAAAAAAGCCATATCTAATTCAATAACACCTTAAAAATGAATATAACAAGAACTTTCGACTTCCTCCAAAGGTACCAGGAAAAATTTGGCGATAAGGAAGACGCCTTGGCCGGGAAAAAAGACGGGAAATGGGTAAAATACACCTCCCGCCAATACATTGACTATTCAAACCACATCAGCTATGGTTTACTAACTCTCGGGTTGAAAAAGGGAGATAAAGTAGCGACCATAACAAACAACCGCCCCGAATGGAACTTTGTTGATATGGGAATGGCACAAATAGGTGTGGTTCATGTACCCCTGTTTACAACCCTGGAAACAAGCGGCTATGAGCATATTTTAAGTCATTCGGAAGCCAAATTCGTTTTTGTCTCAGACAAAAACCTGTATGACAAGATCAAGCCACTTGTTAGTAAAATAGAAGGTCTTGAAGAAATATATACTTTCAACGAGATTGAAGGAGCTAAAAACTGGACAGAAATCGTTGAGTTGGGGAAAAAAAACGAAGAACAATACAAAGAAGAAGTTGAAAAAATAAAAAGCGGGATAGCTCCTGATGATTTTGTCACGTTAATCTACACATCGGGTACTACAGGCAATGCCAAAGGAGTGATGTTGTCTCACAAAAACCTCGTAAGCAATGCTATTGCCGCAGCAGGGGTGTTTAAGTTAAAGCCCGATCAGCGATACCTGAGTATATTGCCCATCTGCCATGTAGGTGAGCGCATGGGTAATTACCAAACCCAATACAGCGGCTGCAGCATTTATTATGCTGAAAACCTGGGAACCATTGCCGCCAATATGAAGGAAATATCCCCCCATGGCTTCGGGGCTGTGCCGAGGATATTAGAAAAGGTATATGATAAAATCATTGCCAAAGGAGAACAGTTGACCGGAATTAAGAAAAAATTATTTTTCTGGGCTGTTGACCTTGGGTTAAGATACAAATTAAATAGCGAAAATGGCTGGTGGTATGAGCTTCAACTGAAAATTGCCGATAAGATCATTTTCAGCAAATGGAGAGAGGCATTAGGCGGAAATATCACATCAATCGGTGTTGGCGGTGCAGCTCTGCAGCCACGGTTAGAGAAGGTCTTTTGGGCTGCGGGGATAAAACTGCTTAACATGTATGGATTAACAGAAACATCACCTATTATCACAATAAACCGAAGTATAGCTCCCGACCTCAGGTTAGGCACTGTCGGTGCAGTGATAGAGGATGTGGAAGTTAAAATTGCTGAAGACGGAGAGATACTCTGCAAAGGGCCTAATGTGATGTTAGGTTACTACAAAGATGATGAATCCACAAAAAAAGAACTGGATGCAGACGGATGGTTCCACACCGGTGATGTTGGAATTCTGGAAGATGGCAAATGCCTGAAAATAACAGACCGCAAAAAGGAGATCTTTAAGTTATCGAACGGTAAATATGTTGCACCGCAAGTTGTGGAAAATCTCTTCAAAGAATCTGTATTTATAGAGCAACTGATGGTTGTCGGTGAAAGTGAGAAGTTTGCCAGCGCTTTGATTGCCCCGAACTTTGAGGCATTGCGCGAATGGTGTACTTCAAATAATATCTCAACGGAGAATAAGGAAGAAATGATCAAACACCAGGAAGTGTTTAGTCACTATCAAACAATTGTGAAGGGTTTTAATAAATCTCTCGACAAGGATGAGCAGATAAAGCGATTCAAATTAATCAGTGATGATTGGAGCCCCGATTCCGGAGAACTTTCTCCGACATTGAAATTAAAACGCAGGGTCATCAATGCAAAATATGAGGATTTGGTAAAACAAATATATCGTCATGACAGTTAAGTAATATCGTGAATCACTGTGTCAGATGAAATTTTTATGATACTTTTGTGAAAAATTAAGTTCCAATATAAAGATAAGATGAAATCTATCCCAAAAATAACCATTCCAAAAAATATAACTAACGGTGAAGAACTGTTAGTTGTTCGTAAACAGGAGTATGATTATTTGTTAAAACATCTTGAAGAAATACGAGATGCTTTTATGAAAATTAGTAAAGGTGACCATGAATTTAAAAAAGGTAATACCACAGTTGTTAAATCATTAAAAGAACTATGTCAATGATAACATAAAACATCCAACCATGAGTGTAAGTCAAGAAATAAGTGAAGCTATAGAAAAAGAAATATTCTTAGGAAAATATTTGATTCAAAGATATTTGGAAAAACTTAAACAGTTTGAAAAAAAATATAAAATCAAAACAACTGTTTTTGTGAAGCGGTTTGAAAAAGGAGATATGGGAGACGACCAGGATTTTTTTGAGTGGTTGGCCATCTTTAAAGGAAAAAAACACTGGGAAAATAAGTTATTGAATCTCGAAAAAGTATGAATGTACGTGATTATTTTCAAACTGTCGAAAGCGAACTTCATTCCACTCCTCTTGTCATTTCTATTGATTTTCATACTGAGGTCATTGACATAAACTTCGGGTATTTCAAATCAAGAATTACTTTCTTCGATAGTTCCCGGTTGTACTTGTTTGAATTGGTTAAAATAGTAAAGGATACTTCTCATATCGAAAAGTATCGTTATCATTACCAGGGTAAAAATAACAAACTGATAAAAAGGTGGGATAATGCACCTCATTTTCATAAACTAACATCATTTCCTGATCATTTGCATATTGGCAGTAAAGTATTGGAATGTACTAAACCTGAAATCAAGGATATAATGCTTGATGTTATAAAACAAATAGAGTATGGAAATTATTGAGGTTAAAGATAAACAATCCAAAAACAATTTTTTAAATATTGCCCGCAGCATATATAAAGATGATAATGTCTGGGTTTGTCCTTTAGACAAAGACATTAATGATGTTTTTGATCCCAACGAGAATGTTTATTTTACACATGGTGAAGCAACCCGATGGATAGTAAGGGATGAAGTGGGAAAAGTAATTGGCAGGATCGCTGCATTTATAAACAATAAGACAATCAATGCCTCCGAACACCCTACGGGAGGGATTGGTTTTTTTGAATGTATTGATGATGAAAATGCGGCTCATAAGCTCTTTGATGCGGCAAAAAAATGGCTCCGGGAAAAAGGGATGGAAGCGATGGACGGGCCGATCAACTTTGGCGAAACGGATAGTTTCTGGGGATTGCTTGTGGAAGGATTCACGCATCCGGCATATAAAATTGCCTATAATAAGCGATATTACAGAAACCTTTTTGAATCTTATGGTTTTAAGACCTATTACAAACAGGAGGGATTTCACCTTGATTTGACAAAAAAATTTCCCGAGCGGTTCTGGAAGATTGCCGAGTGGGTTGCTAAAAAGCCGGATTATAGCTTTAGGCATTTTACCTATAAAGAATTAGATAAATATGTTCACGACTTTGCCGAAGTATATAATGAGGCTTGGGCTTCGTTCAAAAAGGAGGACTTTGAGCCCATGTCTCCTGAATATATCAAAGTATTTATAACCAAGGCAAAACCCATTATTGAAGAAAAATTTACCTGGTTTGCCTATTACAAAGGAAAACCGATCGCCATTTATTTGATGTACCCTGATGTGAATCAAATATTCAAATATTTCAATGGCAAACTTAATCTCTGGAATATGTTAAGATTTTTATATTTAAAACGGGAAAGAACCATGACCAGGGCACGCGGAGTCCTCATGGGCGTCATACCCAAATTCCAGGGAAAAGGCATTGAATCCGCATTTATGTGGCATATTGACCAGGCGCTAAAACAAATGCCGCATTATACTGAATTGGAGTTTTCCTGGGTTGGGGATTATAATCCGCCCATGCGTAAATTATGGGAATCTGTTGAAGCAGTTTCAGCAAAGCAATACATAACATACCGCTACCTGTTTGACCGCAATGCCGAATTTAAACGATACCCTATACCTGAATAGCTCCCTTTTTCTTATCATTATTCCATTGATTTGTCATAGGGCTGACAAATCAGATCAGTATTAATCAGTTAATTTGTACAATCATTCTAATTACAATGAACTACTGGAAATTTATATTTATCAATTTTTTAATTGCGTTAGTATATAATATCCATTCCTTCGGACAGGGCTGCAGCGATGCCGGCTTTTGCTCTCTCGGAAGTATGAGATCCAGTCAAATCAGTGACACGCTTCATTCGAGCATAGCTGCCTCGCAAAGTTTTGGATTGGGCGAAGAAGAAGCCATCATATTGACCACACAATTAGAGATGAAATTAATGCCATGGAATAACGGTTTGATAAGTGTAAAAGTCCCCTATGCTTTTGTATTAGGGAATCTCGGAACCACCAATGGCCTGGGAGACCTGACATTCAGTTATACCCACAAAATTATACAAGATGACAACAGGGTTGTCATGCTGAACGTTGGCGGTAAAATACCAACCAACCAGGCAGATAAAAAAAATCAGAGGGACTTACCCTTGCCTATGGCGTATCAAACGAGCCTGGGAACATCTGACCTGATAATTGGGGCAAGCTTTTATTATGAGGACTGGCATTTTGCCGTGGGATATCAGCATGCATTCAACAGGAATGAAAACGGATTTTTACATTCAGTGTGGGCAGAAGATAAAGATAGTAGTATTGCTGAAGAATATTTTGAGTCAAATAAATTCAAAAGAGGTGATGATATAATGCTAAGGATTGAAAAACGTTTCGAAAAACCCAAAATAACTTATTTTGCCGGATTATTACCAGTATATAGAATACAAAAAGATGAAATAATTGTGAATGGAGGGCTATTATATAAAGATGAAATAATAAAAAATGACACAACGATTGCATTGAAAGGTTCCAGTAGTTTAACTGTAAATGTGAATGTAGGGCTATTATATAAAGTATCAAAGCAGACGGATTTTAATATTTCGCTGGGTTTTCCCACAATCTTCAGGGAAGTGAGGGCAGATGGGCTTACACGATTCTTGAACCTGACAGTAGGATTAGAGAAAAAGTTCAGATAATTGCCATGTTTACTATAATTTTGCAGTATCATTGCAGAAATTTTGTAAATGTCCGAAAACAATTCAGTCCCGAGTACTCGGGATGTAAAACCCAACAAACCCTGTGTACTTATAACAGGAGGAAGCGAGGGTATAGGCAAGGCAATAGCCATAGAGTTTGCAAAACGCCAGCACGACCTGGTCCTCGTAGCATTACCCGATAAAAACCTTCCTGAATGTGCTGAATATATCGAAACTAAATATAAGGTCAAGGTACATCCATATCCAACCGACCTCATAGAGAAAGATGCTTCTCAACGATTGTATGAATGGTGTGTGGAACAAGGAATTTCAGTAAACATATTAGTCAACAATGCCGGTATGGGAGGAACATTTATATTTGAAAAAACGGATATTTCTTTATTCGAGAAAATCGTTCAGTTAAACATACAGCCATTGATATCTTTAACACATCTGTTTATTCCCGGAATGAAAGATTATCCAAAGGCGTATATACTTAACGTAGGCAGTGTGGCGTCTTTTTATCCCATCCCGTATAAAAGTATTTATGCAGCTTCCAAATCTTTCGTATATTCATTTTCAATCGCTTTAAGCGAAGAGCTGAAATCATCATCTGTTAAGGTGAGCGTTTTATGTCCGGGTCCTACTTTAACGCATGCCGAGGTAACTGCCAGGATCGAAGCCCAGGGGCTTATCGGAAAACTCATGAAAATGTCGCCCGATGAAGTTGCCCGGATCGCTGTAAACGGATTATTAAATGGGAAAAAAATCATTATCCCCGGGTTGTTAAATAGATTCAGCTTATTTGTTATGAAATCTTTACCTGTTGGTTGGCTGCAATATATTTTTGAAAAAAACATAAGAGCTGAAGCGAAAAAAAATGTCTAAAGTAATTTTCAATTTTTGCTGCTTTCTATAGACAACTTTTATAGCTCTAATCTCTAACAACAATCCCCCCACTTTCATTATAGCCAATCTCTCCGACATCAACCATCTCCCGGATCACGTTTAGTAATGCTTTTTCACTTTTAGGTTTGAGCACTTCAACCAATTTTTTGGGGTCTGGCCGTTCAATTTTCACCGCCTGAAGAATTTGTTTATGATATAACCGGTACTGCTCAGAATCAATAAGCTTCTTTTTTTTATCTAAGCAAATATCGCAGACACCACAGGCATTGTCTGAAATTTCATCAAAATATGCTAACAAAAGTAAAGTTCTGCACCTGTTTTTATGCTGCACATAATCAACCACAGATTGCATTTTTTTTAGGTTCAGCGCTTCTCTTTCATGAAGTTGATGTTTGTTGAGCGGCAATTTTGCAGCTTCGTAACGAGGGGTCGTAAAAGTGAGCTGCGCTCTGTCGTTTTGTTTTGCATAAACTAAAATATTCATTTTTTCCAGGTATTCAAGCATGCGTTTGACCTCTTTAATACCAGTTTCCAGCTTTTGTGCAATATTTTTCTCTGAAATTGAAATAAAGCTAGAAAACAGCTCACCGCCATACATCCTCAATAAAACTTTGATAACCGGGTCTGAATTTTTATTTGCTACCTGGAATTCATATAATGTCTTATTGTCAACATCCAGGAAAATTTTTGATGGGCTGTAGAAAGCTTCATTCAAAAGTATAAAACCATGTTCCTCTAATTTCTTAAGGGCATAGTAAGATTCTGTAGGATTCAATTGATAAGTATTATGAAAATTTTCAAGCTCAAAGTCATAATTAGCAAGATTACTGCTTCCAACCGCCAGGTTGTAATAATTTGCCAGGCACTGGTACACTTTTTTTAAATACTTTACTGACGGATTTTGCTGCTGAACTCTTTTTTTAAGGTTGTCAATGTCGTTTTGATTATATAAAGCCACAGCAAAAGCGGTTTTCTCATCTCTGCCTGCTCTGCCTGCTTCCTGGTAGTATGATTCAAGGTTATCAGGCAGCTCCATATGCGCTACAACCCGTACATCGGGCTTATCAATGCCCATTCCGAAAGCGTTGGTAGCAACGATCACCCTGATTTTGTTATTTATCCAGGCGTCCTGCCGCGCTGATCTTTTCTCATTATCCAGGCCGGCATGATAATGATCTGCTTTAATACCCGATCTGTTTAATAACTCCGAGATCTGTTTTGTCCTCATCCTGCTGCGTACATAGACTATTGCGGTTCCGGGTACTTTCTGAAGAATATTTAGTAATTTTCTTTCTTTATCATCCTCATTAAAACAGGAATAAGAGAGGTTGGGCCTTGCAAAACTTTTCTGGAACAACTTCCCGTTTTTAAAATCAAGCTTTTCCCGGATGTCAAGTTTTACTTCCCTTGTTGCAGTGGCTGTCAACGCTATTACCGGTTTACCAGGTATCAATTTCCTGAATTCTGCTATTTCAAGATAGGGCGGCCGGAAATCATATCCCCACTGTGAAATACAATGCGCTTCATCAACGATCAGCAGGGAAACCTTCATTTTTTTTATCCTTTCTTTTAATATCTCTGTTTTTAGGCGTTCGGGAGAAAGGTATAGGAATTTAATATCCCCATAGACACAATTATCCAATGCAATATCAATTTCCCGAATTTTCATGGCAGAATGAACAGCAACAGCAGGGATCTTTCTTTTTTTAAGCTGCTCTACCTGGTCTTTCATCAGAGAAATAAGGGGAGTAACTACAATGCAAACACCTTGCAGCACAACAGCAGGGACCTGGAAACAAACAGACTTTCCGCCTCCGGTAGGTAAGAGCGCCAGCGTATCGTTACCATCTAAAACAGCAACAATGATATCTTCCTGTAACGGGCGAAAGCTATCATAGCCCCAGTATTTTTTGAGTATTTGGTGAATGTTTGACAATTTACGAATTACGAATTTTGATATTTTTATTGTATGTTTGTCAAAAATACATAATTAAAAAAAAATATCAATAAATTTGTGGTAATAATGCATTATTGACAGACACTAACTATATTTGAAGCAAAATAGAAAATTATGAGGACAATACTATTATTATTTTTTGTACTAATAAGCAGCGTTTGCACTTATGCTCAACAATATCAATGGGGAATTGGAATAAGATTGGGTGATCCTACAGGAATTACTGTAAAAAAATATATTTCAGAAGGTAACGCTTTTGAATTGAATATAGGCAGTACAGGATTTTGGGACTTTAATAGAACAAAAAAATGTGGTTTTAAAGCTAGTTATGATGACTACGAATTTTTAGGACATGATCGTTCTTCAGTTTTGGCAATTCAATTTCACTATTTGTTTCATAATAATATAAGTGGTATTGATGTTGGTATTCTTCAATGGTATTTCGGATTTGGAGCGCAAGTAAGGTTTTTTGGTGTATGTAACTATCGTTATAAGCCATTTGACGGTTCTCCCTGGATTCATGACCAAGTAAGTGAAATAGACATTGGCGGAGATGGTGTAATTGGTGCAGAATATACTTTTGAAGGCGTGCCTATATCTGTTTTTTTGGACCTGTGCTTATTTTTAGAGATTGTTGATAACCCGTTTTTATTTTTTGGTCAGGGAGGTTTAGGTGCGAGGTATAACTTTTAAACACAGATTAAATATTATTTAGCATGATTGCATGGACGCATGCAGTCAACCTGCCCGCCAACCGCAATGCATTAGCAAGGCAGGCTGGTAAAACAGTTAAGTATAAACAAACGGATACTCATTATTCATTATTCATTATTCTGAGTACGATATTTATTATTCAAAATGTTAAAAAACATAAGAACTAAATTTTACCTTATCACAGCCATTGCTTTATTTTTTACCATTACTTCATCTGCCCAACGTTACCGCTATGCAAAGCAGGAGTGGGGGGTGGGTGTAAGGCTGGGAGAACCCATGGGATTAAGTATTAAACAATACGCACGTTTAAGCTGCCTGGAATTGAATGTTGGAATTAGCTCCTGGATTTCCGGTGTATTCGGTATAGGGGGGCAATTTAATTATATCATGCAGCGTAATATGAATTTTAATGAATTACCGGAATTAGATTGGTATTGGGGAGGCGGTGTTATGGTAGGTTTTTTTGAAGGTAGCTTTGATGTGGGACCAGACGCCTTAGTGGGTGTAGAATACAACTTCAAAAATGGTAAAAAGTATCCTTTTGCTATCTTCGTAGATTTTGGCCTGTTTTTAGACGTTACAGGACCGGATTATGTTCCCCGATTGATAGCGGGAATGGGTATCAGGTATAACTTTTACTAATAACCTTTTAAAATTAACGATTTAGAAATGATCCATAAACAAAAAATAAGGACTAATGAACATGAAATAAATATTTATAACCACTCACAAGAAGCCAGTGTCAGAGTAACCAGCATCCAGTATCCAACATCTCACCCTACAGGTGGCCAGCCGTTGGCGGTAATGGCAAAAAAGACCGTGACAGTTTACAACTTACTGACAAAGACAAATTTTTAATCGTAAATTTGCTCCAAAATAAAAGATAATTGAAAACACATCATAAAATAATAAACGGTGATAGTAGACAGATGAACGAATTGGCAGATAATTCCGTTCATTTGGCTATCACTTCACCGCCCTACTGGCAACTCAAGGACTATGGGACAGTCAATCAAATTGGTTTTCACGACAGTTACGAAAGTTACATTAACAACCTGAATTTAGTTTGGAAAGAGTGCTACCGCACCCTTTACAATGGTTGCAGGTTGTGTGTGAACATTGGCGACCAATTTGCCCGTGCCGTTTATTACGGACGCTATAAAGTAATTCCTATTAGAGAAGAAATTATCAAGTTCTGTGAGAACATTGGATTTGATTATATGGGCGCTATCATTTGGCAAAAAGTAACTACATCTAATACGACAGGTGGTGGTGTGCAAATGGGTTCTTATCCATATCCTCGAAACGGAATTCTAAAATTGGATTATGAATTTATTTTGGTTTTCAAAAAATTAGGAGACGCACCAAAACCAACAAAAGAAAATAAAGAACTTTCAAAAATGACAGCAACGGAATGGAACACATACTTTGCGGGGCATTGGAATTTTGCAGGAGCAAGACAAGATAATCACATTGCAATGTTTCCCGAAGAATTGCCAAGACGATTAATAAAAATGTTTGCGTTTGTTGGCGACACAGTTCTTGACCCATTTGCAGGTAGTGGGACAACAAACCTTGCATCAAAAAATCTTGGAAGAAATTCTATTGGTTATGAAATCAATCCAGAATTTATTTCAATCATAAAACGAAAACTTTCAACAAATCAATCCGCCTCAGGCGGACACGATACAACTTTTGAGTTTATAAAGGAGAAAACCAATTTTGATTTTGAAGCAGAAATTCAAAGGCAACCATATATATTTAAAGACCCGCATACGCTTGATAAAAAAATAGATGTTAAGAAATTGCAATTCGGCTCTAAGATTGACAAAAATGGTTCAGTAAAAAGGGAAGAATATTTTACTGTAAAAGAAATTATCAGCCCTGAAAAAATTCGGCTAAGTAATGACCTGACCGTAAAACTTATTGGCATTAGAGAAGATAAAAAAAAAAATGGGAAAGCCACTGATTTTCTTACAGACAAAACAAAAGGGAATAAAGTTTTTCTTAAATATGATACAGTAAAACACGACAGCGAAAACAATTTGATGTGCTACTTATATCTTGAAAACAAAACTTTCATCAATGCTCACTTAATCAAAAACGGTTTGGTGCGGGTAGACAGCGAAACGGATTTTAAATACAAACAAAAATTCATTAACCTTTTTAACGAAGCCAATGCCCAAACCAATGCCTAAGCGATATTCAAAAGAATTCGGAAAGAAAGAGAAAGTTCTTAATTACGCCTGTCAAACTTATCAGTTGTCTCGCCCAAACAAAGTTGGGACAGTGATGGCTCTCATTCGTGAGTGTCAACCGAAATCATTTGAAGAATGGCAGAAATGGTATTTTGAAAATGCAAACACAGATGGGAAAACACCAAGTAAAGTCACGAAAGAAAGTCTGGAAGAACTCGGAGAACGGCTCTATGTAAAAATTAAAGAGATTGTAATTCCCGAATGGACGGAAGCATTTAACCAACTTACATTACAGAACTGCGTTGATTATATTTTCAATCTAACCATTAACAGAACTTATGACGGATTCATCAGAGAAAAATCTGTTATCGAAGACAACCTCGCAAAAGAATTTCCAAATGTAAAGTTTGTAGAAAGCGACTCCGAACTTGACCACGCTGGAGACATAGATTATCTTGGTTGGGTTGGCAAAAAAGCATTTGGCATACAAATCAAACCTGTTACTGCAAAAGCAAATTTTGGCAACTACTCCGCGACAGAAAGAATGAGAGAAAGTTTTAATGACTTCACTAAAAAATTTGGTGGACAAGTTTTTATCGTATGCAGCATTGACGACAAAATAAAAAACGAAGAAGTAATCGGACAAATCGCAGGTGAAATTAAACGACTTTCAAAATAGCGGACGAAAGAGCCACATACCGTCAACAGCGGGTTTAAGAAATGCGGGGTGACGTGGGTAAATCAAGTTCAGTTTTTCAATCAAACATTTGTGCTGGCAGACAGTTTATCGCTCCGAAAACCCCGCACTACTCAAACCCGCGGACCGAAGGCTGGCAATATCCCTGCCTGCGCCAAGGCTTTGGCAGGCAGGCAATATCCTACAAGGATGAAATTACCATTCTCTATCCTGCTTTTAATCTTGTCTATAACATGTTACGGTAAAGATCATTCAATAAAAGACACAACATTGCTCCAGGTGATCGTGTTTAAGAATGGTCATTATAAAGTTGGTCGTATTTTACAGGTAACGTCAGATACAACAATATTCTTATATGGCGCTGATACGATGAAAATATCCAATGACGACATTGTGGACATTCAAAATGTAAGTCCTGGAGCAGTGCGGTATTTAAGAAACAGAATTTTCTTCTGGCAGTCAGACAAGAATACACGTTTATTTTTAGGCCCCACCGGTTACACCCTTCGTAAAAAAGAAGGCATTTTAGCAGATTATTTGTTTATATTTCCATACCTTTCTTATGGTATCACAGATCACATTACTTTAGGAGGAGGGCTCACGCTCTTGCCTACTTCTGATTCATTAAATCCATTTAAGCCAGCTTTTTATTTTGGTCCTAAATTGAAAATATGGTCTTCTGAAATGTTTTCAATCGCTGCTGGCGTTTTCATGCTGAAGATATATGATGATTCCACTCAAAAATATTTGCCTTTGAGTGGAACTTATTATATATCAAGCAGCTTTGAGCTAAATAAACTTCATTTTAGCCTAGGTGTTGGCAATTTATTTTTTGGCGGATTTGTATTACCCAGACCAATATTCATGCTGGCAGGGCATTATCAATTTACTGAAAAGATAGCAATTATTACTGAAAATATATGGATCGGGCATCCTGCTTTGGGTGTGTTTGGCACGTTTTGGAACCCGCAGGGAATTCCTAAGAATAATAATTCTCCCGACATATTTTCTATAGGAGGGCGCTATTATACCGACCAATACAGTATAGGAAGCGCCTTAATATTTAACATATCTTCTTCTCCAATACTAACGATTCCTTTTATTGATTTTATTTATTATTTCTAAAGGCTTTAGTTTAAACTAACGTTGCAAAATGCATAATTTTTCAAAATCACATTGAATACCTTTAAGTCGGCAGTCCACAGTCTTCAGTCGGCAGTCCACAATCGGCAGTCGGCAATTGTTTTTTGCCGACTGGGGACTGTAGATTGCCGACTGGAGACTTTATCAATTTTGCTTTTTTGCCGACTGCCGACTTTATCAATTTTGCCTTTTTGCCGATTGCCGACTGCCGATTTTATCAATTTCGTGTACGTTTACAGAGGTAAGATACAGTTTAACACGCTATATTAAACTAAAGCCTTTCTAAACTTCTTCTTCCGCTTGGAGCTGTTTCTCATACAATGACCTGTAAACTCCATCTTTTTCTAAAAGGGATTTATGCATGCCTTCTTCTACTATTTCCCCGTCTTTAATAACCATGATCCTATTGGCTGATTTTACTGACGAAACACGATGAGAAATGATTATTGTGGTTTTAACTTTTAAATTATTGGCATTTACAGTTCTGTATAGATTATTTAATATGGCGTGTCCGGTTTTAGTATCTACGGCTGAAAGGCAGTCGTCTAAAATCAGGATTTGAGGATCTCTGATCAAAGCTCTTGCGATAGAGACACGTTGCTTTTGACCTCCTGATAAAGTAATACCTCTTTCTCCAATGCTGGTTTCAAAACCATTGGAAAAATCCATTACATTGTCATATAGTTCAGCATCTTTTGCTGCTTTGATAATGTCTTCTTCTCCTGCCTGCTCATTACCATAAGAGATGTTATTTTTTATAGTATCAGAAAATAAAAAAACATCTTGCGGTACACATCCTATCTGGCTTCTTAGTGAATGCAGGCTATAATCTTTAATATTTTTACCATCTATTAATATCGCACCTCCGGATATATCATACAATCTACAGATCAGGTTGGCAATTGTACTTTTGCCGCATCCTGTCGGTCCTACAAAAGCAGCAGTTTCTCCGCTTTTAATTTCAAAAGAGATGTTTTTGAGCGCAACAATCCCGGAATCAGGATAGACAAAGCTTACATTTTTAAAGACAATGTTGCCAATGATTGGTTTTTTAAGCTCTTTTACCGATACAATATCAGTTTTTGTTTTTAAAAATTCATTGATCCTTTCTTGTGATGCAGCGGCACGCTGTATGAGGCTTGTGATCCATCCTAAAGAAGCTACAGGCCAGGTAAGCATGGCTATATAAACAATGAATTCTGCAATATTGCCTACTGTAACATTTCCCCCAATTACTTCCATTCCTCCAATATAAACTGTCAAAATCGTGCTTGCTCCTATCAAAAGCAGCATTAAAGGGAAAAATAACGCCTGAACAAAAGCTAACTTTAATGATATATCCCTATAGTGGTTACTTTCAATGGTAAATTTCTCAACCGAATCCTTTTCTCTTACAAAAGCTTTAATAACCCTGATACCGGAAAATGCTCCCTGTACATAAGTGGTAAGCCCCGACAAGTTCCTTTGAATTTCCTCAGAATACTTATTGATGAGGTTGCTTACATAGTAAATACTTATACAAAGGATCGGGAGGGGTATCAGTGCATACAGCGTTAATCTCACGTTCACCGAAAACATAAAGCATATTACCAGGGTGAAAAGTACAATGAAATTGATACCGTACATAATGGCCGGGCCTAAGTACATTCTGACCCTGCTTACATCTTCTGAAAACCGGGCAAGCAGGTCGCCCGTGTTGCTTTTTTTGTAAAAGCTCATCGGAAGGGTTTGGTAGTGCGCATAAATTTCGTTTTTCAGGTCATACTCAATAAATCTTGACACGACTATGATGGTTTGACGCATGAAAAACAAAAAAACCCCTCTCAAAAATGCCATCACCAGGATCAAACTGGCATATAAAAGTATACTGCGGGAGAATTTCAAAAATATTTCGCTTTGTATGTCGTATTGATCATAGAGGAAATAAATATGGATCACATCTGCCACCAGGTCAAAAGCATAACGAACGACCTGGGCAGGGAATATTCCAAAAATATTGGATATGATTACAAATAAGGTTCCAAGGAGTAACCTGTATTTGTATTTCAGAAGGTATTTGTTTAAGTAGCTTAGAGATTTCAAGTTTGTAGTACGGATTGTTGATCCCGAGTTACTCCCCCCGAGTGCTCGGGGGAATAATATGGGGGGAATCTGTGTATATTTTTAACAATTAATAATTCTAAAAATTGTAAACTAATCAATAACTATATAACATGATATTTATTGATCTCATTTCAATTAAACCCGGAAAAGTAGAATTTAGTTTACAAATCTTATTTATTTTTTCATTACATTTGCATTATGGAAGAGTTAGACAAAATAATAAGACGTTGCAATAAAGAAGGGTTGGTAGCGCCTGATTATATAAACGATGAAGAAAAAATAAGTTTTACCTTTCATTCAACAACTATTGAAGGCAGTTCTCTTACGTACGAGGAAGTGTATCTGTTGCTGACCGATAATATTGCAGCTCCTAAACCGCTGGAACATAATCAAATGAACATAGATCATGCAGAAGCATATGCGTATGCATTAAAGGAGTTTAAAAAGAAACAGAAATTTACTCCAGGGTTTATACAGTCGGTATGTGCTATAGTGATGAAGCACACTGGGAGACAGATAAATACTGCGTATGGTTTTTATGACGAAGCCAGAGGAGATTTTAGACTTGTGCCTGTAACAGCAGGGGGTAGTGATTTCCCACACCATACGGAAGTAAAAGAATTAACAATGAAGATGTGCAAAAAATATAACATGAGTATCATGAATATAAAAAACAATAAAGATATTCTTGATCTGGCCGCAGATGTGCATTATAGCCTGGTAAGTATACACCCATTTTCTGATGGAAATGGAAGAACAGCAAGAATAATGATGAATGCAGTGTTATTTACTTTTGATACGCCAAGACTTATACAACCTGCGGAAAAAAAAGAACTGTATTACAAAGCATTGAAAGAAACGAGAAAAAAATCAGATATTATTGTATTCAGGGATTATATATACCAAAATTACATCAACCAGCTTACAACTGAGTTGGAAAAACAAAAAAACATAGCTCGAAAAAAAGGAATGTATCTGGGCTTATAAAATCAATAGATTAGACTTGATACCTAAACGCTAATACCTATTAATATATGGCTATATTTTAGAATAGCTTAACAATAGTCAATAAATCAACGATTATGCTTGAACTCAAAGAACTAGAAAAATCAGAAGTGTCCGGTACCAGAGATTCTGTTGGGCAGGATACTTCGGTATTCAGCCAGGTCTCTGAACTGCAGCACGAACAGGTAGTTTTCTGCCATGACCCTCAGACCGGGCTAAAAGCCATCATTGGAATTCATAACACAGTGCTTGGTCCCTCTTTGGGTGGAACAAGAATGTGGCAATACAAAACTGAAGCAGAAGCGCTGAATGATGTGCTCAGGCTATCAAGAGGCATGACCTGGAAAGCCGCTATATCAGGTCTTAATATAGGCGGTGGAAAAGCGGTGATCATAGGAGATGCCAAAACCCAAAAATCAGAAGCGCTGCTCAGGAAGTTCGGAAGGTTTATTGAAAGTCTTAACGGAAAATATATCACCGCAGAAGATGTGGGAATGACTTCTAAGGATATGGAATATATTGCTATGGAAACCCAACATGTAACGGGTTTGCCTGAGAATGTGGGTGGCGGTGGAGACCCTTCACCCGTTACAGCGTATGGCACCTATATGGGCATGAAGGCTGCTGCAAAAAAAGTGTGGGGATCAGAACGGCTTGAAGGTAAAAAGATTTCAGTGCAGGGAGTTGGGCACGTGGGTGAATATCTTGTTGAGCATTTGGTTAAAGAAAATTGTAAAATTTATATCTCTGACATTTATGAAGACAGGTTAAAGGAGGTGGCTTCAAAATACAAGGCAGTAGTCGTAGATATAGATGAAATTTACGATGTAGAGGTGGATATTTATGCGCCATGTGCTTTAGGGGCAACAGTGAATGAACAAACCCTTGAAAGATTAAAGTGCAGCATCATTGCAGGCAGCGCAAACAATCAACTGAAGGATGAGCAGGTACATGGAACATTGTGCGTTGAAAAAGGTATCTTATACGTCCCCGACTTCCTAATCAATGCAGGAGGATTGATCAATGTTTACCAGGAGTTGATCGGCTACAATAAAGAAAAGGCTTATGCCAAAGCTGAAAAAATATATGATCTCACCTTGGAATTATTGAATAAGGCTGAGAATGAAGGTATTACCACCCATCAGGCTGCTATGAAGATCGCTGAGAAAAGGATTGAGGATATTGGGAAGGTAAAATCTACTTTGTAATGTAAATTGACTTTGTTTCCTCATGCTAAAATTTCTTCTATTACTATTCTTGATAATATTCTTACTTAGCATAGCAAAAATATTCAGCTATGTTCTCAGATTTTTGATCTGGCTGTTCGCTCCTGATACGAAACAGAACTCCTTTTCAAACACAAGACAAAATAGATCCCACCATAAAAAAGCTAAGGGAACCATTTCAATAGAGCACATTCCCGGCCAAAAGAAGAAAAATAAAAAAACCGATTTCCAGGGTGGTGAATATATTGATTATGAAGAAATATCATGATCTTGCAAATGAAATTTCTGCTATAAGAAATAAATCCCTCCTGCCCGATGAATCAATATGGGTTGATAAAATAGAAAAAATAAGAAAACAGTTAAATAGCTGTTCAGAAAAGATCCCTGTTGTAGATTATGGCGCTGGCTCTGGAGCCACATGGTTTTTTAGATCCTACAGGTCTGATCAGGCCTCCTTCCCGGGTACCCGGTATCAGCGCAGGCAGGTAAGACAGGTTTCAAGAAAAGCAAGCACACCTCCCGGTAAGGCACTTTTATACTTCAAAATAATCAGGGAAATGAAACCTGCTGTATGCCTGGAATTGGGAACAGGACTCGGTATTTCTGCTGCCTACCAGGCTGTTGCATTAAAACTGAATCAGAATGTAGGTCGGATTGATAATCCGACCAATTTACAAGGTAAACTTTATACGCTTGAAGGCTCGCCATCACTAACTTCTATTGCAAGAAAGAATTTTGAGAAGCTTGGGCTGGATAACATCACTATTAAAGTTGGGCGTTTTCAGGACACACTTCCGGATGTATTGAATGAATTAAAGAAAATAGATTACGTTTTGATTGATGGCCACCATGAAGAGCATGCAACCATTGGATATTTAGTGCAGATATATCCTTACCTTGCCAAAAATTCCATACTCGTGTTTGATGATATTTTTTGGTCAAAAGGTATGCGTAATGCCTGGAAAAAAATAATCAGCGACACCAGAGTTAACGCTTATGTAGATATGTATGATGTAGGGATTTGTATTTGTAAACTTTAGAACATTAATTTGTAAAATAATTTAAAAATACTATATGTAAAATGAAGAAGTAGAGACGCCCAAATTGGGCGTCTCTACTAATTTGTTGCTACACTAAATTTCGATACAATTATGAGGATAGGTATTATCATCGGCCGTATTGGTGGTGTTGACGGTGTTGCCCTGGAAGCTGAAAAATGGATCGAGGTATTGCAGAAAATGGGGCATGAAATTTTCTTATTGGCAGGGCAATATGAAGAGCGGGAAATAGATAAAGAGCATGAAAGATCGTTACCTGTATTGTCTTTCTTTTCACTTACCTGTAAATGGGAGCAAGATCACGCATTTTTCAATCCCATTGATGATCCTGCTTCGCTGTTAGAGCACCTGGAAAAAACTTCAGAAAAAATTGCCGGTAAAATTTGCAAATGGTTAGATGATAAAAAAATTGAAGTATTAATATCTGAAAATGCTTCTGCCCTGCCTTCCCATCTTTCCATGGGTATTGGAATTAAGAAAGCAATCGAAAAAACAGGCATCAACACGATTACCCATGACCACGACTTTGCCTGGGAAAGAGATGACAGATATTTTTCCCCACACAAAAAGATAAATCAATTAATTGAGCAAACTTTTCCCCTGCAAACATCATCACAAAACGTTCACTATGCAGTAATTAACCTGAACGCCAAAAAAACGCTCAAAAAAAAGTTTGGAATAAACGCTGATGTAGTGCCAAACGTTATGGATTTTGAAATTCCTTTTGGGCAAATTACAGATGAAAATAAATTCCTTCTCAAAGATTTAGGATTAAACAAAAATGATATCCCCTTATTCCAGATAACAAGGATAGTAGGACGAAAAGGGATAGAAGTGGCGATCGAATTGGTTCACAGGCTTAAAGATGAAAATATCAAATTGATCGTTACCGGCAGCCATAAAGATGATGATGTGGGTAAATATTACAATTTCTTAAATGATTTGATACATGACTATAATCTCCAGGATCAGGTATTATTCGGGGAAAGCAAAATAAAACACCATTCATGGATAGGTTACCGTGGCAGTAAAATATATTCTTTATCTGATGCCTATGCACATGCACGCGCCTGTACTTATTTTAGCACTTATGAAGGTTTTGGAAATGCATTTGTTGAAGCAGTAGTAGCTAAAAAACCAATTTTTGTAAATAATTACAAACCAGTATTCATGCCTGATATTGGCAGTAAAGGATTTAAAGTTGTGATGCTTGAGAATAATGTACTCACCGGTAAAGCAGTGGATGAAATGAAAGAAATTATTTATAACGAAAAATTATGCAAAGAGATCGGAGAATATAATTTTGAGATTGGAAAGAAGCATTTTTCTTATAGTTCTTTGAAGGATAAGCTGGGGAAATTGCTCGAATTTTGACTGATACATTAGAGTTTTTTAATTCTTTGAAAAACCTGTATCATTTAACATCATTTTGTGAATCTTAAATTTTTGACTCAGAACCGATTAAATTTTGTCATTATAAGCTAAAGTACATTAAAGTAATTTGGTAGGATTGAAAAAAGCAATATATTTTTTGCAAAAAAAATAAAAATAACTATCTTTACGAATTGAAAATTCGCCATAGGAGAAATGGATAGGAACTATTTGCATTTGAGTTAGTGGAAACAAAGAATTTATTCGAAATCAATTGTAAGCTCGGTAAACTAATAAAAATTACAGTTGAACATTGGAATTATATTAGAAATGTAAAACATCCTGAAGTGAATGGATTAGACAATGAAATTAAAGAAACATTAATAGATCCCATAGAAATCAAAAGAAGTAATTCAGATAAAAATGTGTTTTTGTATTATTCTGTACATAAAACAAATTATCTTTGTGTAGTTGCCAGACACTTAAATAGAAGTGGATTTATCATAACAGTATATATCACAGATAAAATTAAAAAGGGAAAAACAATATGGACACCATAAAGATCACATACGATAATATAGGTAATACATTAGATATTTGGTTCACAAAACCATCAAAAAATATAATATGTGATGATCTTGATAATGATACCATCATAAAAAGAGATTTGGATGGGAAAATTGTAGGAATTGAAATTCTCAATTATATTAAAAATAAACAGGAGATCGTTGATTCTATACCTTTAGAATTAATGCTTATACCTAAATAAAGTAAAAGAGTTGGAGGGAAAAGGATTATTCATCTTTTGCAAAATAAAAATAACTATCTTTACGAATTGAAAACAAACAATAAAATATGATATAGAAAAAAGAGTTTAAAACCTTATTTTACAAATTTAACTATATATATAATTTTTAACAATGTTAGACAAAGAGTTCAAATATTATTTAGATAATCAAGATAAACTTGTAAAAAAGTACACTGGCAAATACCTTGTTATAAAAGATAATGAGGTAATAGGTGTTCATGACACCGAATTAGACGCCTATAATAAAACCCAGGAACAAGGTCATAAATTAGGCACTTTTCTTATCCAGCGCTGCAGTGAGGGGCAAAACGATTATACAATAACACTTCATTCAAGGCCCGTCAATGCTTAGCAAAAATAAAATTCTTAAAAGCAGGGCTTTTACCTACAATTATAATGCTTTAGCAAATGAACTTCGTACAGAGGTAGGTATTATAGTTGTTGGTCAACCAGCAAAGAAAGGAAAAATATTTACAGCTATTTGGGATACGGGAGCAACAGTGACTTGTATAACTCCTAAAGTTGTTAAAGAATTAGGATTAAAGCCAATCAGTAAAAGAAAAATATATGGTGCAGATGGAGAGTTAAAAGAACCCGCAGATACTTTTTTTGTTGATATTATTTTGCCTGATAAAGTTATCGTTCGACAAGTAAATGTAGCAGAATTAAAAAATCTTAAAGGTTGTGATATTTTAATTGGAATGGATATTATTACCATTGGTGATTTTTCTATTACTAATATCAATAGAAAAACAACATTTTCATTCAGGATGCCCTCTCTTGAAGAAATAGATTATGTAAAACAGTATAAAAAAGCTCAAGGATAATAAATACAAAAAGCTTGTTAGCAATCAACCCTGTTACCAAAGATAATATTTGTTTCAAGTAAAAAGTAGAAAGTAAAAAGTAATTATTTTTAACTTTTCCTTTTTAATTTTAATTTTGAAATATTTTACTTAAATTTACAAATCATTAACAAACAATAAAATATTTTTTTTAAAAATAATCCTTACAAGAAAATGAGATTACAATTCGAGGTTACTGGTAGACCACCTAGAAAAAGTGGAGCAAAATCATGTTGGGCAAGCGATGAAGCAAACTATGTTTTAGAATTAAGATTAAAGGCATTAGAAGCAAAACATAATGAAAATTTACTGGAACCAATCACCACTTCTGTAAGGATTAAGCTAACCATATTTTCTCCAAACATTACAGACAGAAGTAATTCTCAAACATATCTTGGTGATTTAGATACATTTGTAGCAGGAGTTTTTGAATCATTGCAACCTGCAGATTCAAAAGTTATTCCAAATGACATATTCAACGGAAATGACGAAATTCATCCCTCTAAACCACTTATTTTATATGATGATGCACAAGTAGTGGAGGTATTAGCAAAGAAAATCAAAGATGGATCAGAGTACTATTCAGTAGTTATTGAAACTCTTGAAAAAAAGTATGATAGGTCAGGTAAAAAATTATCATAAAAACTTTAAAATTAACGACAGGTTTGAAAATTTTAAATCTATATAATTGTCTTATTATTGCCCTAATAGGTTAATAAAAAAAGCTAATTTATGAGCTTTTTCAATAAGTTTGAATATAAGTACTGAATTTGAATATAAGTACTGAAATAGCTACCGAAGGTTTAGTGCAACATTGTATAAAGTCCATTAAAACGGGCTTTATACTTTTCGTTATGGGCAAGTTTAAAAAAACGACATAGCGGACACGTACAGACAAGAGCACCGTCACTTCTTAACACTTTGAAAATGTTTTAATATTGCAATACAAAAGTGGAGACCAGCAACCACTTAAAAAAACGGGGCGACACCGAAAAGCCAGACGAGTAGGAAATTAAAATAAATAAAATGAAAAAGCTAATTATTGTTTTACTTGCAGTAGGAATGGCTGCACATAATTCTAATGCACAAATTACATTAGAACAATCTTATGCTGATAATCAAGGATTATCAATAATTAAATTAGAAAATTCTGGTCATAAGTATTTACAATATGATTTAACTAATCAAATTGTAAAACTGTATAATTTAGACCATTCGATTTTTAAGACCATTTTGTTACCCACCCTTCAGCCTGCGACTCAAAATTTAAGCATTAGTTATATTTCTGAAAATTTATTTAACACAGATAATCTAATTGAAATACTCTGTTGGAAAAGGAATTGGCAGCCAACAAGTTGGATTGTTGGTGGGTCTGTTAAAATAATTAATGAAAATGGTAGCGTTGTTTTTTTACAAGATTCAATGGTAGTTGTCGAACAAAGAAGCACTACTTTTTATGGATATAATGATAAAAGTTCCTTTATCTATAATACAACAAATGGCACAAAGTTGATTCTATACTCATATAAAACAAATGATGAAGGATTTAAGGTTTTTTCTTTACCAGGCACTTTAATGGCTTCTATTAAAAATATTAATAGTGATAATTTAGAAGATAAATTTGTATTCCCAAATCCTGCAAATTCTAATATCACAATTCCTTATGAATTAACTGAATCTTCCTTTGCAATTCTTACTATTTACGATACAAATGGTAAAGAAATACAGAATCTTAAAATTGATAAAACATTTAAGAATGTTTTTGTTGATGTAAGCAAATTTCAAAATGGAGTTTATCTCTACACTATTAAAAATGAAGCTAAATTAATTTCTAACGGTAAATTTATTGTCAGTAAATAATTATGGAGAAATTAATAAACATTGACGAGACTGTTCCCAATGAATATTTCATTTTTATTGAAAGGACTAATTTTATTACTCACCATAACCTGACTGTTTGATATTCGATATTATTTATTCATTGCATATTTTGTTCAAATATTGTATGAACGTCATAACCTGATTCCTGAAACATTTGTTTTATAGTAGGGCCAAGGTTTTCATCGAGTTTAAATTTCATCCGGTTTTTTTAATTGGGATTTCTACAAATCGCTCACGTGACATTTCCGCACCATAGGCAATCGCAGCTTTGATATCATCTTCAGGGCATCTCTAAAAACTACACCATATATTCCCCTCTATCAAGAGGGGCAAGGGGTGTGTTTTAAAAAATATGTAGTTTTTAGAGATGCCCTTCAGTCAATTGAGGATATTCTTTAAGAATTTCATCTTTGCTCATTCCATTTGCCAAAAAATCCAGTATCAATGATACCCAAATTCTTGTACCACTAATACATGGTTTTCCAAAGCATATATTTGGATCTACGCTTATTCTTTTTAGTAAAGGGTTCATAAAAACAAAAATACTTGATTATATTTAAAATACCAAAAATTATCTTAACTTATTGGAAGTATCGTTTTAAAGAGATACATTAGAGTTTTTTAATTCTAATAAAATATGGGGAAAACACTTGTCCCGCCAAAGGCGGGAGTAGAGCAGATGATCGCTCAGCTCAAAGCCGAACCTGTCAATACATGGTTTGACCTGGGCTTGTTTATTGACAGGGTCAGAGAGAATAGAAAAGTACCTGCTGCTGAGCTTTCCGTGACTTTTGATGGATTTAAAAAAAAGCTGTCTAAAGGAGGCGTTGCATTTATTTCTTTTCTTTTTGCTGTAGATGGCGTTACCGTGGAAGTTGAGAAATATGCCAAGGCTTTCAGAAATATTTTATACTCACCAAATCATCAAATCACTAAATCACCAAACCTGCCCGCCATTCACAAAGCCAATACAAGGCAGGCGGGTCACCAAATACACTATATTGCCGGTGAAATATTGCCTGAAGCCGACCGCTTTATAGACCCGTCAATACGTCAACATATCATCAAAGAGATCAGTGGTTTTGATAAATGGAATTTATACAATGACTTTTTCTTTACCAAATTACAACGGGGAAGCAAGCAGTACAATGAGCTGATAAGTAAATTTTGGAAAGAAGTTCTCCTCATCACGGAAAAATTAGGAAAAGTTATTGAAAAAAATAATATTCAACTACTCTACCTGATTAACGTTTGCTCCAATCCCGGCAATGTCTCTTTAGCGCTTTCTGTTGCGCTTATATCCGAATATCTGGGCATCCCGGTCATCAATAATAACCACGATTTTTACTGGGAAGGGGGAAATCGTAAAGAAGATATTATCAATAAAGGACTGAAACCAGGCCCAAGAGATTTCTTCTTTGCCAATGATCATCTGGGTGAATTTTTCTCCCAGATTGAAGTCCTCTATCCCTGGGAATCACGCTCATGGATGACGGTAAATATTAATAAAAACCAGACCGATCATGTTATTGAGCAGTTTGGCCATAACCCTGCAAATGTATGTGAAATAGGTACGGCAGTGGACACAAAAATATTTACAACAATCACAAAACGTAATAAAATAAAAGCCTTTCAGCAGGTGCAGGCAATACTCAGTAACTACAAGAAAAATCTGCAAGTATTTACACCTGCTGAAATTATTCATCAAACATCCAATATCCAATATCCAATATCCACTGCTACTGCTACTGCTACTGCTACTTCTTCTTCTTCTTCTTCTTTCCTTCCCTTCCCAGTTCTGGTAGGCGCTAAAAAATCCCGTTCCTTTGATTTTATAAATAACAACATCGTATTCCTCCAGCCTACCCGGCTGATGCCAAGGAAAAGAATTGAAGTGAATTTGAAACTTGTCGGCAAACTTTTTGAAAATGAAGATTTTATAGCAAAATTTAGAACCAATCCACAGCTTAAACTATCAATTTTGGTGACCGGCCCCATCCCCTTAGGCCAATTTCAATATTTTATAAAATTGTTGCATTCATTTTCAGAGTTTCTTAACGAGTTAAAGCCCAGGTATAGACAAAGGGTGTTCTTCGGTTTTTTGTTCAGTGAATTTGATAAAGAGCGTTTTAAAAAAAGGTTTCATCAGCCCATTGATATACCCGAATTGTACAATATTGCTTCACTGATATTGCTGCCAAGCGAAACTGAAGGCAGGGGACTTCCCATTATTGAAGCTACCGCCTGCGGAATACCCATATTCTGTAGAAGATACTACCCGGAAAAAGTTTATTCAGAAGTAATTGGAGAACACCTCGAAGAGAAAGACCGTTTGAAAGTCCTGGATTTTGATGGTACACGAATCCCCGATAAATTGGTTGATAAGGTTATTGACAGGGTATTCTTTCCGCAAAATTACATTGGTGAAGTTGAGCATAACATAAAGGTTGTTCAAAAACGATATAGTATTCAATCTTTACAGACTATGCTTGAGGATATACTTTACAGGCTTTACCTCCAGCTACAGCCCAATGAAGGGTCAATGAGATTTACTGTCAGAGCTTTAAACGAGTATAAAAAATGTGTTTCATTCACCAACAAAGACCTTGAATATATCATCAATACAAAAAACAGGCATTATCTTCCCGGTTTTGGACGGCTTGCTTTCATGTTGTACTTAAAATCGCTCATTGACCCAAGTTATTTCAGGGTAGAAGAACAGCAAATCCGGGGTATTGCCATGGTCTTTGCACAAAAATGTATCTCGGATAGTTGTTCCTCTACCGGATACTCAGAAAGGACAGCAGAGTCAGAAATTGGTACTCTTCATCAATTCTACAACTGTGTTGACAATATTTTTCATTATTACAAAGGTGAGGTTAAAATACGGCATGATCATTCATTTGCTTACCGTCACCGCAACAAAAAACATTACCCCTATCAGGATTTTACCCACCATGAACTGACAGGTTTGATCAATATGATATACCACCAGATCATCTCTCCTTCTGTAAGGACTACCTTTAAAATAAGCCCCCATTTTTTTACTGATTGGAATCTTGCGCTTTTCCAGCTTACCAATAGTTCAAACCTTGCAATTGATGACCGGAAGCTGCTTACAAAAATGCTGAGGGAAAACGTGCCTGTTGCTTACTTTCCGGGTGAATATATCAAATATGAATTAGAATTTTTTGTATTACAACCAATCAGATCGAGATTGAAATTAAAAATAGAGGAAGAATTAACCGAGGGTTATTTAAAGAAACATTACAAAAACTTATCTCCGGTTTATATCTTTTGCACGGATAATCCTCACGGAAGGTGGCTCTCTGCCGAAGCAGTAGAAAATTATATAGCTGATTCGTCCCGGGTACTCGGGATTGATTCCGACAAAGTCAGGACAGGTAATCCGGCCAATCCTATTGATACTGAATTAAACTTACTTTACAAATATGGTATTTGTAAAATTGTAAAAACCAAACAATGGTGTGTTGGCATACATTTCCCGCAGCTTGGCCATGAAGCTTTAAAAATACTGGGCAAAATAAAACGCCAAAAGGGTTTTATCATTGCAAACGGGGACAATGCACCGGTAATGACCGATATTGTTGATATAGATCGTTTTCATATTGGAAAAGCAGAAAAAGAGCTGACAAGTAAAATTCTGGGGATACCGCTTGGTAGCGGCTTTATCCAATTTGTACCGGCCGGTATCAGAACCACGCTTGCTTACCCAACTCCTGTTCAGACGGCAAAAGATTTTAGCCAGGCAATTAAAAGCAGCTTGTTTAATAAGTTGTGTAAAAAAATTGGACGGGAACAGGTTTTTAACCTTTTAAAAAAAGATGCAGAAACAAAAAGTACGCCAATCAATATTTTTCTGGAAAAGTTTACTAACCCTCCAAGGATAATGCGGGAGAAGGTTAGTAAACTTGCGGCTACAGGAATTGATTATTCATTTGTTACCGGAAAATATGAGGATGGGCTGCCGTGGAATGGGGTGATAGCAAAGGTGGATATTAAAAATCAAAATTGGAATTTTGCAACATTTACAGGCAGCGGTAAAACACAATTGGTAACAGACTTTGTGAAAGATTTTCATAAAAGATTTAGAAAAAAGATTCAAATTGCATGGAATGGAGGTTATATCCTGAATGCTGAATTGGTAGGTAAATTAGGATTGCCCGAATCATATATTGGCTCTCCTTTAGGGTTGTTGATCACAAATGAAGTAGTTGTTTGCCCGCCATTGTACAACAAGCCTGCATTTATCATATATGCTGATGGAAGGCTGGATATTTGTAGAGTGAATTGTCGTAATGGAATCATCATTTCTGATGGTAAACATACTATTGATTTTGATAAACGTAGCCATAACTTGATCCTCCATTCCTCGCCTCCCGTTTCACTTTATTATGACCTTATGTATGATGAAGAAACCATTGACGGCAATGGAAATGTAATTGTCCGGCTGGCGGGAAATAAGATCAAAGAAGTAATACATACCCAAAAAGGGCAAAAAGTAAAAATGATACCTGTTGGGCTTACACTTTCTATTCCCAAAAGTCTTTTCCCGGGTAATTGGGATGTAGGCCGTAATGATATTCCGGTAAACAAAACACTTCAAATTAAAAGCCCCCCTCCAACTCCAAGCCCCCCTGAAAAGGAGAAACGGGGAATCGGAGAAACGGAGAGAAAGAAAACGAAGCAATTCACCGATTCACCCATTCACCCATTCACCGATTCGGTAAG
>VRUD01000007.1 GCA_019456305.1 Cytophagales bacterium
TGTGCCTCTACCCCCTGCACGAAAAAGCCGGGAAGCTGATGAAGCGCCTGTTCAGGAGGCAGTTGAGGAGGAAGGTGGAGAGGGAGATGGGAAGTAAAATATGAGTGCTTTGCCGGTTATTCACTCAGGCGGAGCCGTTCCAGGTTTGAGATAAAGAAGTCGGCAGTCGGCAGTCAACAGTCGGTCCCGAGTACTCGGGACTGACTGCCGATTGTGGACTGCCGACTCAAAAGTGCAAAGTATAAGGAAATAGGCAATTACCAAACATAAACATTGAAATTTCGATACGTTGAATTATTATTATGTGCAAATATTTTAAAATTCTTTCGGTTTGAAATTTTTGTCGTTTAAGATTTTTATGTTTTCGCCTGCTTGTGTAAAAACATATAATCCTGCTTCAATGGCTTTTATTTTGGTTGTTTTAGGAATTACAAAACCGGCTATGCAGGCAATTACTTTACATGGGTTAAATTTTGCAAACTCCTTTCTCAACAATGATAAACGGGTATCAATAAAAACATCAATATCGGCGGGGTGAAATTTGTGCCTTACTTCAATTATTGCAATATATTTACCATTTGTCAGCGCAATATCATATTCTACTTTATCGGTTTTCATATACTGCACTACATTTTTAAACCGGATCTTACCGATGACAGGATTTCTCTCAAAACTATGAAAGAAGAAATCTTCCACTGATTCTCCGATGTTTTTAGACAGTCCTCCATACATTTCGCCAAGTTTCTGTAATTTTTTATCTGTTTCTTTAGCCTGTTCTTTGGTTTCCTGAAACTTTTCTGTAAGGATACGGTCGGATTCTTTAATCTGTTCTTTTGTTTCCTGAAACATCAGCCAAACTTTGTCAAAATCGAGTTTTTGTTGTTGAGTTCTCATTTGAAAATATTTTAAAATGGCTTTATATTACAAAGTTAACACAGGCAAATGAAAAGACAAGGAAAAAGTGAAAAATATTTTATGTGAATTGCAATTGTGAAAAAAATGATTACTGTCTACATTACGCATCCCTGACTTTTATAATATAATAAGATATCAAGCAAAACAACAAGCTGTAGCCAATAGTAATAAGAGATGCTATAATCAGCGGTATGGGATACATTTCAACACCTGAAGCCAGTTGCCAGAGACTCTTCCCGGGGAATGGGGTTAGCGTTGAAAAAATATTCGCAGGAAAATAAGGGTCTATTTGATTCGGGACAAAGAACCTTATTATAGCTTCAATAAATAATATATATGTAACATATAGAACGATTCCTAATCCTGTTTTTTTAATGATTACACCAACCAAAAATGCAAAGGAAAGGTAAGAAAATGTTTGGATAAAATAGGTTAGAAGGAAATGCATTTGGTCAGAAATTAAAACGTAGGTTGACTTGGAAAACCAGTCGAGACAGGTGAAACATGCCTTATGAGTATGAGTAAATCCAAAGACCAAACTCACAATTGCCAGAAACAATGTACTCATAGTGCAAAAAATTAATATGAGCAATATTTTAGCAAGTACAAAATCCAGTTTGCTCAACCCGCAGGTGATTTGATATCGGAACGTTTTATAAGAGAATTCAGCAGTAACTAATGAAATAACTATAGGGCCTAACAGTAAAATACTAAAAAAGTGAGCAATATAAGTTATACTGTTCCACACACGCGGGAAGTAATAATATTGCTTAAAATTAATAAAGTTTAAAGCTTCAATCTCTATATTACTCCCTCCATAAAAAAATAAATATGATGAAGTTATATATAAAACTGTAAATATCCAGAAAGTTCTGTTGGAAAGTATTTTATAAAATTCGATTTTGATAAGTGAGATCATAATTTGTTATTGGTTGGGTGGTTAGTTAGTTACCCCGCACATAAATTTATTAATTTGATATAAATTATTTTTTCACTTTATTATAAATTTATGTGCGGGGTTATAGTTGATTAGTTTTTAGTTCTGGTTTTATAGTTTTTTAGTTTCTTGCTCATCGTGCTCCTCCCGAGTACTCGGGAGAGCACGAGTGGCTGCCGTTAAATGAAGTAAACCACCCAACTAAAAAACTATAACAAGTAACAAATTAACCACAACCAAAAACTAATAAACTAAAAACTATATTAAGATGTTATTTCTAAAAACTTGGTTTCTAAACTTTGCTTTTTAACTATTTCACCCATTGCGCCTGAAACCATAATCCTGCCGGTTTTTAATATCCCTACGTGTGTACAAACTTTTTCTATCTCGTCTAAAATATGACTGGCAATGATAATCGTTTTACCTTCGTTGGCAACTTTTATGATCAGGTTCCTTATCTCTGCAATTCCTTGCGGGTCCAATCCGTTGGTAGGTTCATCAAGTACCAGCACTTCAGGGTTCCCGAGCAATATCGAAGCCATAGCCAATCGCTGCTGCATTCCGAAAGAAAATCCTTTGAACTTTGAATTTTTTCTATCAGCAAGACCAACAATTTGTAATACCCTGTCAATATCGCTATAAGGGACACCTTTAATGGTGGCTGTGACCTTTAAATTCTGGTAAGCTGATAAGTATGGATAGAAGTTTGCAGTTTCTAATAGCGCTCCGATCTTCTTTCTGCTATACTTTGAAGGAGGCTTCCCAAACCAGCTATAGGTACCTTGGTTAGCGTTAATGATGTTTAAAATTATCCCAAGCAATGTGGTTTTTCCGCTTCCGTTCGGGCCAAGTATACCATACACATTGCCCTTCTCTACATTAAAGGAAACACCATCCAATGCCCGGATATTCCCATAATTTTTTGAAACATTCTTTATTTCAAGTACTTGTGACAACTTTTTATTGGTTTTGATAAAAGTAGGCAATTGGCAGTTGGCAAGGAAGAGACGCCCAATTTGGGCGTCTCTTCCTTGCCAACTGCCAACTTATCTATTAACAGCAACAAAATTATCGTTCCCGAGTACTCGGGATCAATAATGAATTTTTAAGTGCCTAATTGGGGCGAAAGGTACAATAATGATTGAAGCAAAAAAATATTCTTGGAAAATATTATTACCCAAAAATCTAAATTAAAAAAAATAGCTCAAATCTTAACTGTTTTTTTATAAATTGTTAAAGTTACGGGTTACGGGTTCAGAGGGGTGTAAGGTTCGTTCAGAAGGGTGACTCTTTCTACTGTCAACTGCCACTTCTTATATTTTACCGACCCTTCTCTCATGCCTCCCCCCTTCAAATTCGTTATCCAGAAATACTTCCACCATTTCTTTTGCTTCTTCAATACTAACAAAACGTGCAGGAAGGCATAAGATGTTGGCGTCATTGTGCAGGCGTGCCAGGGCTGTTAGTTCTTTATTCCAGCATAATGCAGCTCTTATTCCTTTATGCTTGTTTGCTGTCATAGCTACACCATTTCCGCTCCCGCATATTGAAATACCATAATTAAATTCTTTGTTTTCAACTGCATTGGCAAGCGGATGGATATGATCTGGATAATCAACCGGGCTTTCATCAACAGGGCCAAAGTCCTTTACTTCATAGCCTTTTTGTGACAGCATCTCTTTTAATTCTTTTATATAAGTAAAGCCTGCATGGTCACCGCCTATTGCTATTTTGATTTTGTCCATAATGTATAATTTATTTCATTTCAGGCATTTCTTTCTTCACTACTAATTTAGATATATAAATACTAACTTCATATAATAAAAACAAAGGCATTGCTATTAAAAGCTGGCTTATCACATCGGGCGGAGTGATTATTGCAGAGACGATCAGCGTGCCGATCAGGGCATGCCTGCGGTATTTTCGCATGGTAGCAGGTGTTACAATCCCTGCTTTTGACAAAAAATAAACCATGATTGGCAGTTGGAACATGATACCGCATGTTAGTACCAGCATGGATACTGTTGTGACGTATGAAGTAATATCAAACTCATTGATGATACTCGGATCAAGCTGATAGTTTGCCAAAAAATTAATGGATAACGGTGATACAACATAATACCCGAACAGAATGCCTGATAAAAATAACAGGCTTACAAAAAATACCGCCCCTCTTGCGATCGTTCTTTCTTTTGTGTAGAGCGCTGGTTTAACAAAGTGCCATATTTCCCAGAAAACGTAGGGAAATGCACATATAAATCCAATTACAATTGATGATGAAATGTGCATGGTAAATTGCCCGGTCATTTTGCGGCTCTGGATCGTAAAAGGCAATTCGGTTATGCACAATACGGAAGAATGAAGTATTTCCGAAATTTTACATAGAAAACGATACGTAATAAAATCCGGCCTTGAAGGGGCAAGAATGATATGATGAAAAACGATATTTTTGGCTAAAAAAACAATGATAGCAAGAGCAAGAATTGCAATAAAAGAACGTAAAATATGCCACCTCAATTCTTCAAGGTGGTCAAGGAATGACATTTCTTTCATATAGAAGTTTTCCTTTTGAAACAATACTGGTAATAAAAGCCTGTGGTACGTTACTCCACTCCTTAACTTCCTTTTCCGTATAGACTAAAATATCTTTAGGTGTAGATATAAGACCCCATAGGTGTTTCCTTATTCTTCTTGCTCTTTTGAAACGGGGTTCATTACTATCTTTCACTACTACTAATAAATCCAGATCACTCCCTTCTTTTGATTTTCCGTAAGCATAGGAACCAAATAGAATAATTTTTTCAGGTTGAATTACTTCAATTATTTTTTCAGTTATAGTTTTAATATATTTTGGGCTAATCATATCTTAAAATTATCAAATTTTTTTCAAAGATAATCAAATATAAAAAATATTGCAAATAATTGAGATAAACCTTTATCTTTTTTGTTAAAAGAACTTTAGAGTGGTGTCAGGTGTTTCCACCTGACACTTTCTGCTTTTTAATTTCAATTAATCCTGGTTCCATTTCTTCTGTGAGTTTTTCAAGGACTAATGGAATTAAAGGTTTATGTGTTGAATACTTGCTATCATAAGCATTCAGCAAAAAGATAGTAATTGGATATTTAGTTAAATTTTGTTGAAATTGTAAATTTTTGTCGGCAGTAATAAATACTCGAAAATCAGCATTTACCATAAGTTTCAAAAGTTCCCCATTACTTTTTCCCAACCAATACATTTCACTAACTGTATAAACTTCATGATCTACAAACTCAAATTTTAACTTTCTATGCAGATTTTCATCTAGTAATATTTTCATTTATATATTTAGGTGACGTAACAAATCTTGCAGCAATATTTAAAACTTCAATTGCTTGTTCTTTTGTAACTGATGGAAATCCATCCAGAAATTCATAGAGACCTTCTTCACCTTCTATATAATCAAATAGACATTGAATTGGAACTCTGGTACCACGAAATACCGGTGTTCCGCCAAGAATTCCGGGGTCAATATTTATTGCATTTTGTTTCATCTGTTAAATTTTTTCAAAGATAATCAAACTTTAAAAATATTTCAAATAACTACTTTTTATTGAAACAATGGAAAATTCCCCATCCATCCATTCACTTCCTTTCTTATAGCTCCAATTTTAGAGTCATCCTCATGATCCCTCAGTACGGTATCTATAAGATCAACAATTTTCAGCATATCATCTTCTTTCAGGCCTCTTGTTGTAATTGCTGAGGTACCAATTCGCATACCGGAAGTAACAAAAGGAGATTGATCATCAAAAGGAACCATGTTTTTATTCACAGTGATATCTGCTTTTATTAAGGCGTTTTCTGCTATTTTTCCAGTAAGATTCTTATTGCGAAGGTCAATAAGCATTAAGTGATTGTCAGTACCTCCGGAAATTACATGGTAGCCTTTTTCTATAAAGGCTTTTGCCATTACGCTGGCATTGTTCTGAACCTGCTCAACGTATTTTTTATATTCATCCGATAATGCTTCATACAGTCCAACAGCTTTTGCCGCGATCACATGCTCAAGCGGGCCGCCTTGTGTACCCGGGAATACAGCCGAATCAAGCAATGATGACATCATACGTATTTTTCCTTTAGGCGTTTTGAGTCCAAAGGGATTTTCAAAATCTTCACCCATCATGATCATACCGCCCCTCGGGCCTCTCAACGTTTTATGGGTGGTGGTGGTTATAAAATGACAATAGGGTAGGGGATCGTTTAAAAGGCCTTTTGCGATGATGCCAGCCGGATGGGCAATATCTGCCATTAACAATGCACCGGTCATGTCAGCAATCTCACGAAAACGTTTATAGTCCCAATCGCGGGCATAAGCAGATGCACCGGTGATGATGAATTTGGGTTTTTCTACTAAAGCGATCTCTTCTACTTTATCGTAATCAATGGTACCGGTCTTTTCACCAACTCCATACGAAATCTGATGATAAAGCTTACCCGAGAAATTTACAGGTGACCCGTGCGTTAAATGACCTCCATGGGAAAGGTCAAGCCCCATAAATTTATCTCCCGGTTTCAGCACAGCCATAAAAACCGCCATGTTTGCCTGCGCCCCGGAATGCGGCTGCACATTTACCCAGGCAGCGCCAAACAGCTCTTTTGTCCTGTCTATTGCTAATTGTTCCGATTCATCCACACATTCACAGCCGCCATAGTACCTTTTTGAGGGAAGGCCTTCGGCATATTTGTTTGTTAATACACTGCCCATTGCTTGCAATACCTGCTCTGAGACAAAATTTTCAGACGCAATAAGTTCAAGGCCGCGAAGCTGGCGCTGTTTTTCTTTAGCGATGATATCAAAAATTTGGGTGTCTTTTTTCATGTTTTTAAATTATACAAATTTAATGATTTTTTTTCTTATTTGTGAAAAAAAGATATATCTTTGTTTTTAGTTATGAAAAAAGGATTTTTTAAAAAAAAATAAAAAAAAGTTTGCAAATTAAATAAAGAGCTTTATACTTGCGGCAGGTTTAGTTTAGTAAGTTCCCTCGCGGATTTTTTTCAACTTCATGATTGATAATTGTTTGCCGTCAGGGATAAAAAAAGGGGCGTAAGCCCCTTTTTGAGTGTTTAAAAGGAAAAGTTATTTTTTTACCAATTTTTTGTTTTTTGTTCTAATTCTTGTTGTGTAATATAATCACCCTTTTCATATTGTTTCCTTGCTTCATCAATCTCTGCTTTGTATTGTTCCGGGGTAAGTGGTTTGCCTTCAGTAGTATGAAGAACGATTCCTTTTTTATCACGTTTAATCATTTGGTAGACCAATTGAATAAAATGGTCGTCTGCTTGACTAATGTACTTGCTGTTAGCGGTAGTTTTTCTGTCGTGACTGTCCGCGAGACTGTCACACGAAAAAACCAAAAATTGTCTGGATGGTTTTATTTTTTCCACTCCTTCTCGAATTGTAGAAGTAAACCGTCTTTGATAAAACCTTGGTCTATTTTTGAAAACATAAATCCTTTATTCCCTGCGTCCTTAATTGATGCACCGAAATGATAAAAGTCTGTCTGGTCGAGAACTACAAATCTGTCGTGAAAAACAGAAGAAGTTTTTACTTCTAAATTTTTATGTTGTTTATTAAATGCTTCAATGAATGTTTTTATTGTCGGTGTTATAGATTTGTTAAGTGTCAGCACGCGACAAAGCACGCTATTATTTTTGCTTGCCAAAAGTTCAAGAATTTTTTCATTGAGATAGTTGTCTATTAAGATTATCTCTTTTGTCGCTTTTGCAATGATGTCATTAAATTTTAACAGTGCGTCAAAATGCTGTCCAGCGAAGTAAACGCCTTCTTCCGATACTTTTATATTTGGTGTTTGTATCGTTTCAACACTATTTAAAAATTTTATAAAATATTGTATGTCGGCAATAAGTGCCCGTGTTGCCCATTTGTGATATGATGCGTCTCCAGCGTGAAACTGCTCATAGTTTTGTGGTGCGAAGTCCTGTAAGTCAGGAAATTCTTTTTTCAATTTGTCTGCCTCTTTTAAAAATTGGTCTCGGAGACTGACGAAAATATCCTCAGGTGGAGTGCTGTGAAGTTCTTGAACGCTTGCTACTCTGTCTTGAAGTGCAATTAATTTTGCTAAAGTTGAATTCATTTCAATTAATTTATGTTTGCTTATATGCTTTGATTGCCCATTTAAAAGTAAAAACCAGCAGACGTAGTGGATAAAAAAGAAGTAAAATAATTATGCTGATAATTTTGACGATTTTAATTAAGTCATCTCTTGAAATTACTTTACTGGAAAAATTATTCCGTTCTTCTTCTAGTTTTTGTTTTATTATTTTAAGTTCTGTTATTTTTGTTTTACTGTTCAATTCAGCTTTGGTGAATGAGTATTGCTGAAATAAATTAACCAAGTCTGCTTTATTTTCAATCTTCAACTCTTCCAAGAGTGGCATAGGCAATAAATAATATAAATTTTCCTTGTTTGTTAATAAGCAATTCCAAGCAGAAAGAATATCGTCATCAGTCTTAAAAAGTTCCTCCAACCCATTCCCTTGAAGACCGGATTTCCGGACCCATTCTTCTATGGTGTAAAAATCTTCTATATCGACTAAATATTTACTCCATTTGTCGTCTGTAGTTATTTCTCGAATGCAGGCAATGTAAGAGACTTTGTCTTTTGGGTTGGGCAGTTTACCATTAATAGATTGTTCATCTTCATATTTTTTTACTGCTTTATAAACCTTAAATTCTTTAGAAAGAAGATAAAGAGTATAATTTGAACCCCGATTTTCGTCCTCCTTTGTTTTTAAAAGAGTGATGAATGATTTTATTTTGGAAAACTTATTATCATAAGTACTTGAAAGATTTGAAATAATATTTTGTTGTGACTGAATATCTTTGTTTTTGTCGGCAATCATTTTTTCAATGATTAATGAATAGCACCAAAGTCCAAGAGTAACTATAAGTATTAGTCCTAACACTCCAAATAGGATTAGAATTTCTCTTGCTAATTTTTTCTTAAATGGTTCTCTCATTGTCCGTTTTTAAAATTACCGTTAACTTCACGAATTTGTGTTATTTCCATAATTACTTGATTTTAATAGTCCCTAATTTAATGCTCAGCCTTTTTTTTGGTTGGGCTTTTTTTGTTTTATAATATGTTTAATAAACTCTTTAGTGATCTTATTAGGATTTATATATTTTAAATCCTTCACTTTTTTAAAATCTCTATCATTATCTGCAATTAACGTTAAATCATATACAATTGCAGTTGCTGCAATAATTGCGTCTGCTAATTTTACTTTGGTTTGTTTACGAATTTTAATGGTTTTTAATATTATTTCTTCTGTGATATTTTTAATTTCAGAGCCTTCAATAAATGTTTCATAAACTTTTAAATCGTTTGGATCATCAGGGTTCCAACTCAATAATTCAATTCTGGAAATAACAGAAATGATACTTTCATCATCTACAATCATATCCATAAATAAATCACCTTTATCAGTAAGGGTTTCATTCAAATACTTTATTACTGCTGAGGTATCTAATAAAAATCTCTCTCCCATTCTTCTCTTAATGATTTTAATTTATCATCTATTTCTTTAGCGCTCATTTTACTTAATTTACCTTTCAATGAAGATAATTTTATCCGTTTTTCCTCAAAAACAGGGATGTTATTTTGATTTTGGATATCATTTTCCCGCATAGATTTTAAAGTCCTTTCAATGACTAAAATCTTTTTTGACATTGGTAATCTTTCAATTTCTTTTATAATTTCATGTGTTTTCATAATTCAAAAATAAGAAAATTATCTAAATTACTTGACTTTTTAACGCTTTTTTCTCAATATCGTTTCATTTTCAAAAGATTTTTTCCCCACAACATCAAATATCCCACACAAACGCCCCCTGATGCCTCACTGAAAAGCAGGGAATATCATAGGCTTTCGCTTCTTTTAGCAACTTTTTACCATAATACCATTTGTTAGAAGAATCGATGATGAGTTTTGTGAAAATAAAATGCTCCTGAAGTTTTCTCAGTGAAATATGTGCATTGTTTTGGAGCACAATAAAGTCAATATCTATTTTGTAGTAAGTGGGGGTCCGGCTCATGTTCGGGCTGCCACTCCCCAAATTGCCAGGAAATTCCATATCCTTATTCAATAATAATATCTTATAACCATTCCAAACAATTAAATCCACAGCCCCCCTAAATCCCCCCAAAGGGGGGACTTTGCCACCCCCTTTGCCTCCTGTGGGGGATAGGGGATGGCCAGTTCTCCCCCCTTTGGGGGGAGTTAGAGGGGGGCTGGTGGGGCTTGGCGTAATATTCGTTTTTCTGATCCCTTTATTCCACCAATGATGAAAAATATGAAATCTTAACTTTGATTTATCATTTAATAAAATTGAATCACAGATCAGCTCATTTTCAAAACCATCAATAAAGTCAATTGCCGAATGATCATGAATATTATAGACAACAAAACGTTTTTGATTTTTTTGAATACTTAACTCAATGATCTGAAAAATGCTGAACAAAAATAAGAGTGAAAATAATACTACCTGGAATTGAATTTTTTTAAAATAGATAAAAATTAAAAAAATTATAACGATCGCATAGATCAGCCATGATTCAAAAACCGAAATATCAATGCCCTTTATAAGCGCAAATGGAAGTTTCTCTATGGTAAATATGAACTGGTTTAACAACCATATCAGCTTTTCAAGCAAAAAGCCAAAGCCCTTAGCCAGCAAAGGAATAAATGAAGCGCCAATCGTTGTAAATCCTAAACATAAGATCAATAAAGCAGAAGGAATAACGACCAGGTTTGAGAAAAGAAAACAGGTAGGAAATTGATGAAAATACAATAAAGCAATAGGAAAGGTAGCAACCTGGGCTGCAATGGAAACACAGGTAATTGCCCAGATCTGATCGCCAACCCAATTGTATATTTCAACGAGGCCGTATAGCTTTGGCTGTAAATATACAATCCCAAAAACAGCCATATAGGAAAGCTGGAATCCAACTTCCATGATTAAATAAGGATTAAAGCATAGCAGGCAAAAAGCCGAGACCGCGAGTATATTATAGATATTGGTTTGCCTGCCAAAAGCCCTCGCAACAATAATGAACGAAAACATTGTAACTGCTCTCAACACCGAAGGTGAGAGTGCTGTAACAAAAGCATAAAACCACAATACAACCAATAGAATAAAAGCCAGTATTATTTCTCCATACTTGATCTTTCTAAGTCTTCCGAGGATAAGCATTAAAAATTGAAAAACGATGCCAACGTGCAGTCCTGATACGGCTAGAACGTGCATAGCTCCGGCATTGGAATATGCTTCTTTTATTTCATTATCAAGACTGCTTCTTATTCCCAGAATTAAAGCTGAGGCAATTTTATATTCCCTTGATGAATGGATGTATTTACGGAGTATTTTATCGCAGTAGTTCCTTACCGCTGTGGCCTTTTCTTTTATAACATTAATGGGTTGATAACCACAGACCAGGTAATTTCCGTTCCTTACAAAATGTTGATGGTAAATGTTGTGGAATCTTAAATATCTTTTGTAATCAAATTCATTAGGGTTTGAAGGTGGAGTGATAAGGTTGGGTGAACCTTTTATGATTAACCTGTCGCCATATTTCAGCATTTTGGTAGTCGAATCCTTAGCAAAATATATGAGAATGCGGCCGGAAGCTGTTCCCCACCCATTTTCATTTTTAATTTCAGAAATTAAAAGCTCTGCTTTATAGCTTTTAGCTTTTTCAGTTAATTCTGAAACAATGAGTCCTTTATAATAATAGATTTCTCCATTGAAATTTAGAATATGATTAGCATCATTAGAATTTGTTTTTTGTTTTGTTAACAGGATGCCAAATAAGAAAACCGAAATTAAGGCAATGATTCCAAATACCGGCTTAAAATATACAATACGTTCTTTAGGAATAGTGAAATAGAGGAGGGCATAAGCTGAGATAAAACAAGCGAATAGCTCAAAATAGTGATCAAACTCAAGACCGGTGTAGATATAAAAAAGGATGCCGGCTATGAAGAAAACGGTGATTCTGAGGAATGAATAAGGCGTCCATTTGATCATCTATAAAAAAGTCTTCTAATAAAAAAAATTTCAATACTGGTAACTACCTATTGTTTTTTTTCAAACTCATCTTATAATGCATAATAGCACATTCATCAAACATTTTACCACTTTTCATAAATCCAAACTTTAAGTAGAGCGGTAAGGCATCAAGCTGTGAATGCAGATAAACCTGTTTATTTTTATTATTTTTATCTGAATGAATATCATTCAAAACCGCTTTAACTAATTTTGAACCAATTCCATTTCCTCTGTATTGCGATAAAACTGCAAATCTTTCCATCTTAATACCTTCGTCTGTATAGCGCCAACGTGCAGTGCCGCAGGGAATCTTATCAATAGTGGCTAAAAAATGATGGGAAGAATCTTCAAATTCGTCCAGTTCTTCATCGGAGGGTACAAGCTGTTCTTCCACGAAAACTTCTTTTCTGATAATGAATGCAGTTTCCATATCTTCCTTTTTGTATATTTTGAAAACATTGATGGACTTCATTTTAGGCGCTTATAAATTTATTTTGCAAAAACTTTTTATACACAAGAAACTACGGCTTCTCTATTGATTTTTCTTACCAATCCCTGCAAAACTTTACCAGGCCCGCATTCAATAAATTCTGTAGCCCCATCTTTGATCATATTCTCAATAGACTGCGACCACTTTACAGGTGATGTCAATTGTGCGGATATATTATATTTGATTGCTTCAGTATTATTTGAAGCCAGGCCATTTACATTCTGATAGATCGGGCAGAAGGGAATTTTAAAATCAGTGTTGCGGATGGCAGCTTCAAGCTCGACTCTTGCCGGTTCCATCAAAGGTGAATGAAACGCTCCACCTACAGGCAATTCAACAGCTCTTTTAGCGCCTGCTTTTTTTAATTCTTCACAAGCATCCTTCACACCCTTGATCGTTCCGGATATTACAACCTGGCCCGGGCAATTATAATTGGCAGGTACTACTACTTCATCAAACTGGTGACATATATCTCCCACTTTTTTATTTTCCAGGCCAAGTATAGCTGCCATAGTTGATGGGTTTGCCTCACAGGTTTTTTGCATAGCTAAAGCCCTTTTTAACACCAATCCTAATCCATCTTCAAACGTTAATACACCATTAGACACTAAGGCTGAAAACTCACCAAGAGAGTGCCCTGCTACCATATCCGGTTTAAATGCTAATGAAGTTGAGGCAAGCACAACTGAATGTATAAAAATGGCAGGCTGTGTTACTTTAGTTTGTTTTAACTCTTCATCTGTACCGGAGAACATTGTATCTGAAATATTAAATCCCAGTATATCATTTGCTGCCTGGAACATTTTCCGGGCTTCTTCAGACCTGTCGTACAGATCTTTACCCATACCAACATATTGAGAGCCCTGACCAGGGAAGATATATGCTTTCATAATTTATATTTAGTGTATCGCCTGCCCCGATGCAATCGGGGGAATTTTGATATTTTTAATAGAATTTATTCCTACATTTTCAGCCAAAGGCTGATCACCCGTTAGGGTGAAATAATCACCTTCTGGTCATTCCGGCTTTGTCGGGACATCTACCTCAAAATCTGCACCCAACCTTTAAAAGTCACATTTTCATCAATGCACCTGTATTCAACTTCGGCATGGTAATAATAAACGCCATCAGGCAATGCTCTTTTATTGTTAGCTCTTCCATCCCACTCAATATCTACATCACCAGTTGAGACATTAAAAACTTTATAGAAAACTCTTTTCCCCCATCTGTTGTAAATATCCAATTTTACAGAATTTATTTCCTTTGGAACTGGTTTTTTAGGTGAAAATATTTCATTTAATTTATTTTTATCATTATTGGGTGTAAAAATGTTTGGAAAACACAAACAATTATAGGTACAAACTTTGTTGCTGAACTCACTTTCATTACCATATATATCAATAGCGGTTACAACGTAACATCTTGCAATAGAAATATCTGAAAAAGACGTATCATTTTTTGTGCTATCTATATTCTTAAATACACCATCGCAAGATTGATAAACTTTATAAGTTGAAATATTATTTTCACATTCAAGATTATTATCTTTCCAAAAAATTTCATTATTGGGTGGAATAAAAGCATCTATATGTTTACAAATTAAATCACAATCAGGCTGACTGATATACAATATGGGAGACAGGGGCGGATTGGTGTCTCTGGGAATCTCAAAAGTAATTTGAGAAGCATTAATTAAAGGATCGGGCAATAAAGGCATGCCATACGTACCATTGGTTTTTATATAATACCAGGCTGAGTCTCCATTGATCAAACCTGAATCTATATAACTACCAACATCCTCTGTTACCAAGACGCTATCAACTAATTGAAAAGTACCAATCATTTTGTATATGTAATGATACCGCTCAATATTTGACCAGGGCACATTTGCCTTCCAGGAAAGTTGTACTTTTCTGCAAGCCGGTACAGTATTGAGCCACACACTGGATGCTGAGTCTGACACTCCTTTAAAGGTAGTGTCTTTATAATAAAATTCAACCTTATAATTATATGCACTGTCTTGGGTATTCAGGCCGCTATCTAAGAAAGAAGTATCTGTAATAGCGCCTGCAGTGTCAATTAAAGTATAAATTAAAGTATAATCACTCCCATATTGTCCTTTGGCCCTATAAAGTTTGTAGTGATAGGGAGGTGGATATATTGTATCTGCTATTTCTAAAGGTTTAACCCATTTTACTTCTATCTCACCATTACTCAAATCGGTATTTATTACTGAAACATTGGTGATTACCGGAACATCAAGCACTAAATGCTGGCATATTGTATCAGCACAGCTTATACCCCCGCCCGGTTTGGGAAACTCTGCCGCTATCAAATAGCAATAATTTGGACCTTTTTTTAAGCCAATTCCATTATCGTCATCTACAAAAGTAGTATCATATATAGCTACTTCAGCGATCTTTTGATAACCCGGGTCCGGCACGTTGATTTCACAGCAACTATCAGGATCGAAGTCATAATTACCTGTTCTCCTCCATATTCCCATTTTTTGAGCATTGTTACAGGGATAAAAGTCCCAGCTTAAAGTGATTGATTTATTATTTGCAATAGCGCTTAACCCCGTGGGTGCAGGCGCTTTAACAGTGATAAACCAGTTGCGTATATCTACCAGCTTACATACACTCACGTCCTCTGCCTTAAAAGTAACCTGATAAGGCTGATCTCTTACGTGGCCACAACTGGTTTGCCAGGTAAAAGATCCACTTGCAGGAGTAAAAATAGCCGGAGAAGATGACAAATTAAATATACCACTATATCCGTATAACTGTATGATATCCCCATCTATGTCTGTTGCTTTGATCGTGTCATTAATGATGTCTCCGGCAATCACGCATATATCTTTAGGTATTTCAAGCATTGGTCTGTTATTGGTACATTCTTCTACAAAAATTTGCATATCTCTGATCGTAGAGCTTAATTTGAGCCCATTACGCCATTCTTCAATATAGAATGCAATATTATATTCCCCCGTTTTACAAGGTGTATCCCAAACAATGTCGCCTGTCACCGGGTCTAAAGTGAATGTAGCCGTGCCTGCTGATGGGCAATCAGGTAGTAAAAAAAAACCGGGATCCGCAGGATCTTTATAGTTGTTTACATAGACATCTTTAGCTTTGCGGGGTATGGTAAGCCTGTAAGATAAGCTATCTCCGTCAGGGTCCCATGCTCCGGGATTATGGATAAATAGCTGCCCTGATGCTGCGATATCAATAGGTGGCACCAACAATTGTGGAGTGCTGTTTGAGCCAACCTGGGTATTTATTGTAGTTGAAATATAAAATGCAGTATTATAAGAGTCATCCATATTCCTAACGCCTCCATTTCTGTTTTCAGCCCAAAAGCTCACATCGTAACTTCCGGGACCTGGGAAAATATGTGTAAAGATATATATATTTTGTTGCGTGTTATTACCAAGGTTTAACGGAAAAGGCTCAAAGGCTTTTTCTTCCTGCTCTTCAGGAGACCCATAACCAAATTTTAATATTGCGGTAGGTTGATCGGTCAGACCTCCGGTATTTATATATAAAGTTAAAGTAAATTTATAGGTTAGTGATGAAATTCTCTCAGCAGTAATTTCGCCTGCTCTTAGATGTGATGCTATGACGTCTTTTACGCTTAATACAATGAGTAAAAGCACAAATAAGATTTTAAAATTTCTTCTATAATTGTACATAAATGATGCAGACACTAATTAAACTTATTACTTTGGTTGTAAAACTACAAAAAAAAAGTATTATTGCATAAAATATAACCCTATATGTTTTTTGTTCTTTTATATAAAGTTCATAATTTTATGACCAAAAATAAGCATAAATTATAATTATGGAAGCTACAACATTAAATAAAAAAACCACATCTTTGGCAATCAACAGGATAGGTTTCATCCGCACATATAGAACTGATAAATGGTGGATTGAACCATTTTTGGTGCTTTCGGGATTGACCTCTTTTATTATTTACTCAACCTGGGCGGCATGGCAGGGTAAATATTACTGGTGGAGCGGTGGGCATGAAGGTTTTGGAGGTTACCTTTCACCCTTTTACTCCCCACCCTTGTTTATCAAAGAGGGTGTTGAAGGGGTAGCGCCTCTGTGGCATGCCTGGTTCGGAGCGTGGCCTGAGTGGCTTTTTGACTTTGATTTTTTGCCTGCTTCACCTGCCTGGCTGATCCTTCTATTTCCGCTTTCTTTCCGGTTTACCTGTTATTATTACCGGAAGGCATATTACCGGGCTTTTGCCGGATCACCCCCTGCCTGTGCTGTGGGAGCCATACCTCAAAAACCATACAAAGGAGAGACGGGATTGATGACTTTTCAAAATTTGCATCGTTATGCACTCATCTTTGGCATTATTTTCATATTCCTGCTTTCTTATGATGCCATTCTGGCTTTCTTTAATGACGGTAAATTCGGTGTAGGTGTAGGCAGCATCGTGCTGCTGATCAATCCTATTCTACTTGGCAGTTATACCTTTGGATGCCATTCGTTCAGACATTTGATTGGTGGAGGAACTGATTGCTTATCGTGCAATAAACTAAGGTATCACACATGGCGTAAAGTTAGTTTTTTAAATGAACGTCATATGCTGTTTGCATGGGTGAGCTTATTCTGGGTTGGATTTGCTGATGTTTATGTGAGATTAGTGTCTATGGGGGTGATAACCGATTTGAATACGTGGGGGATTTGATAATTGAAAATTAAACTAAATTTATTGTTAAAAAAATATTATGAATTTACAAACAAAAGAAATACTGAATAAAGCATTAGTGCTTGAAGAGAAAGAAAGAGCATGGTTAGCTCATTATCTTATTGATAGTCTGGAAGAAATAAAAGATGGAAATGCAGAAGAAGAATGGTTAAGATTGGCTAATAAAAGACTAAACGAAATCGAAGATGGGAAAGTAAAACCTGTAGAGTGGAAAGAAATAAGGAATAAGATAACAAAACATTAATGAAAATATTAATATTGTTGCAGTTATGCATTTAAAAAGAAAACCTGATTATTGGCTGAAAAGAGTTTAAAAAATTTTGAAAACAATCACAAAAGCTATAGAAAAGTGGGATAAAGAATATGAAAAAGATAACAAAGTCTATCTTGAAACATTAAATAATAATGATGATATTAATAAGATCCTTATTTTTTTGAATAAATGGGGATGCAGGATTCCAAAAATTGAGTTCTCAAAGATAGATAGAGAACTTCAGAAGAAACTAATAGGAAATAAATATATAGTAAAATTAAAAAAATTGAGTATTGAAGATATTAATTTAGATAAATATAAAAAAGAAATTAAAGATATTTTTGAAGAGATTAAATCAATAAACAAAATAGGAGGTACAGCTGTATCTAAAATTTTACACCTAAAGTTACCAAAATTATTTATAATGTGGGACATACCTATTTCTCAACATTATGGCTATTATCAAAACGGAGAGGGCTATTTCAAGTTTTTAAAGGAAATGAAGAAAGACCTTGCAAAAGATAGAATAGTACAAGAAGAAGCGAAGAAAAAAAGAACAACAATTCCGAAAATAATAGATGAGTATAATTATATTATAACAAGAAAATCTTATGATTTGTATAGAATAGATAATAAATACAAATAGAAAAACACAATATTTATCATGATAACCCGGCAAAAGATCACCGAAATCGTAAACAAAATAGCTTTGAACTATAAGCCTGAAAAAATTATTCTTTTTGGTTCTTATGCAGATGATAATCCTACTGATGGCAGTGATTTAGATTTGCTCATTATTAAGGATTCAAATCTGCCTAGATATAAAAGAAGTACAGAAATAAGAAAACATTTAAGAGGAATTACTGTTCCGATGGATTTAATAGTTTATACCAAAGATGAAATACAAAAATGGAAGGATACTCCATTAGCATTTGTAACAAAAATTTTGAAGCAGGGAAAGGTTATATATGGATAAGAAATCTGAAATAGTGAAAGAATGGATAAATAAGGCTGAACACGATCTTGAGATCGCAGAATTAGCATTAGAACACAAGCCACACCTCACTGATAATATTTGTTTTCATTGTCAGCAAACAGCAGAGAAATACATAAAAGCCTATTTAGTGAGCTTAAATATAGATTTTAAAGAAATACACGATTTGTATTATTTGTTAGATTTAATTTCCAATAGAAAAGATTTTAATGATGATCTTTATAATTGTATAGATAAATTTGAAAACTTTGCTGTTGAAGTAAGATACCCTGGTGATAGTTATGAGCCTTCATTAGAAGATGCTAAGACTGCTTATCAAACTGCTGTAAAAGTTAAAAACATTATATTAGAGCTAATAACAAAATAATAATATTAATTTAAACATCTATAAACTATGAAAAAATTAACACTTTTATTCGCAGCAATTTCATTGCTATCTATATCAAAAGCGCAAATTACTTTTGAATATGAATATGATACCATACAAGCTCCAAATGGTGCTTGGTTATATCAAATTGGTGATAATTATTACAGATATATTAAGTTTGATAATTATCAATTTACGCTTTATAATTTAAACCATTCTTTTGATAAAACTATTACATTTCCCACTGTAATAGGTTTCCCTAACGTATATATTCGTTACATTACTCAATCTTTATTTGATACTGATAATTTAATTGAGTTTATAGCATATTATTATGATTCAAGCCAGTGTAACGGCAAAATTAAGATATTTAATGAAATTGGTTCAATTTTATTCGAGTCGGATAGTACTCATGGAGTTGATATAATTTCTGCTGGTAATGATGGTTATAAAATGTATGTGAGGAGATATCAACAATGCCCTTATAAATATTTTGGCTTGCGTATATATAGTTTGCCGGGAACTTTACCAGTAGGAAAAACAGAAATAATTGGTCAGATAGATCACTGGCAAATAGGAGCTTCCTATCCCAACCCATCAAACAACTACACAATAATTGATTATCAGCTTCAACAAGACATTAGCAATGGTGAAATTGTTTTTTACAATATCCAGGGCATAGAGGTCAAAAGATTTAAAGTTGACAGAACCTTTAACCATTTACGGCTCTCAACAACCGACCTTTTCTCCGGGAATATATTACTATAATTTACAAACTTCACAGGGTGTTAGCAGCGGGAAGAAGATGGTAGTGATAAAATAAAAAAATGAACATCTCCGAAATAAAAACCATCGAACACGACATCATCGTAATAGGTGCCGGTGGCGCAGGATTGTGCGCTGCCATAGAATGTTCCGGACAGGGATTAAGTACGGGACTAATATGCAAGTCATTGTTGGGCAAAGCCCATACTGTAATGGCTGAAGGAGGCTGTGCTGCTGCACTCGGCAACGTTGATCCCCGGGATCACTGGAAGATACATTTCAGGGATACAATGCGGGGTGGGAAATTCCTCAATGTATGGCGTATGGCAGAATTGCACGCCAAACATGCCCCTGACAGGGTAAGAGAATTGGAAGAATGGGGAGCCGTATTTGACCGCACCAAAGACGGACTGATCAGCCAGCGGAACTTTGGGGGACACCGTTATCCCCGCCTGGCACATGTTGGCGACCGCACAGGACTGGAAATGATCAGAACTTTGCAGGATCATGGCATACATCAAGGCATTGATATTTATATGGAATTCACGGCACTGGATTTGCTAAAAGATGGTGATAAAATAACTGGACTGGTTGGCATGTGGCGGGATTCGGGTGAGTTCGTTATTTTAGTGTGCAAGGCGGTGATCTTTGCTACCGGGGGCGCTGGTAAAGCCTGGCAGATCACCTCAAATTCATGGGAATATTCCGGTGATGGCTATGCCATGGCTTATGAAGCCGGGGCAGAATTGATGGATATAGAATTTACACAATTCCATCCGACCGGCATGGTGTGGCCTCCTTCTGTTCGTGGTACTTTGGTTACGGAAGGTGTAAGAGGTGATGGTGGCATTCTGCTAAACAACGAGGGCAAACGTTTTATGTATAATTATATCCCTGAACGTTTTGCATCAGAAACTGCTGATACAGAGGAAGAAGCCAACAGGTGGCTTGCAGGCGATAAAAATGCCCGGAGGCCTCCCGAATTGCTCACCCGCGATGTTGTTGCCCGGTCTATCATGAAAGAAGTAAAAGAGGGCAGGGGCTCACCACATGGCGGTGCATTCCTTGACATTGCCTCACGCCTTTCTGCTGATCTGATCAAGAAAAAGTTGCCGTCCATGTATCACCAGTTCAACGTACTGGCAAGCCTGGATATTACCAAGGAACCAATGGAAGTTGGCCCTACTTTACACTATTTCATGGGAGGCATCCGGGTGAATGCAGATACACAAATGTCAAATGTACCCGGGCTGTTTGCTTGCGGGGAATGTGCTGGCGGTATGCACGGAGCTAACCGATTAGGGGGTAATTCATTATCAGACCTTTTGGTCTTTGGGAAACTGGCGGGCGAAGGCGCTGTCGAATATACTCGCTCAATATCTACTGCCTCTACCATAGACAAATCTCAGGTTGAACAAATAATCAAAAATGCAACCGATATATTAAATCGTGAAAGAGGTAAAAATCCTTATTTAGTTCATGAGGATCTGCAGGATGTTATGCAAAATCGGGTAGGTATTGTCAGGACGGAGGAAGAATTAAAAAAAGGGATAAATGAATTAGAAAGGCTGAAAAAGGATCTCAGGGAAGTAAAGGCAGATGGTGCAAGCCAGTATAATCCCGGATGGCACGAGGCATTGAGTTTAAGAAACCTTCTGATAACTTCCGAAGCAGTTGCGCGCGCAGCTTTGACCAGGGAAGAAAGCCGTGGCGCTCATACCCGCCTGGATTATGAAGGTGAAAGAGATGAATGGCTGAAAGTGAATGTAGTGGTAAAAAAAGACAAAGACGGTAATATGCAAGTTGAGAAAGTATTACGACCTGAACCACCTCAAGAGCTTAAACGGATTGCTGATGCTTCTATTGAAGAATTGGAGGAAGAAGTGGTGAAGGAAAGGGAATTGGTGAGTTGATTAAAAATCACTATATTTGTTAATAAAAAGGTAAATGATTATGTAAGGGGTGTTGAGATAAAACAAAAAAAAGAAAAAAATCAAGAAAAGGGAATGGATTTAGGAATGTAATGATGATAGGGTGATTATTGAAAATGAAACACTGGGTATATTTGCCTTTGGTAAAAATCAGGACGAAGCAAAAAAAGATTTCTGTGAGGAATTTGATCATATATATAAGAGTTTCAATGGATTACCAAGGGAAAAACTATCAAAAGATGCTTTGTTAATGAAAGATAATATTAACTTTAGAAGTTTAACAAATGGATAATATTCTTAAGAGATTACTTTTCGTTATCCGGATTTAGCAAAGTGGACAAAAGAAGTTTTAACGGAAATGGTTGATAAGATAAATTAATTAGAATATGTCTCAATCAAGAAATTTCAAAGTCTGGCGCGGTGACGCTACGGGAGGCGACTTCGTTAACTACGATGTTGATGTTGAGGAAGGCATGGTAGTGTTGGACGTGATTCACCGCATTCAGTCAAAGCAGGCGAACGACCTGGCTGTAAGATGGAACTGTAAAGCCGGTAAATGCGGTTCATGCAGCATGGAAATAAATGGCAAACCCCGTCTGTCATGCATGACCAGGATGAACGAATATGGAGGAAATGAAACGATTACCGTGCAGCCGATGAAATCCTTCCCGGTTGTTAAAGACCTTGTCGCAGATGTTTCGTGGAATTACGAGCAAAACAAACGTATCGCTCCTTTTAAACCCAAACCCAAAGATCCTGATGGAAATTACCGTATGGATCAAAAAGATGTTGACAGGATACAGGAATTCCGCAAGTGTGTTGAATGTTACCTGTGCCAGAATGTATGCCACGTTTTGCGTGATCATGAGCGTAAGGATAGATTTGTTGGCCCAAGATTCATGATACGCCTTGCCAGCCTGGAGATGCACCCGCTTGATACTGAAGACCGCATACCCATGATCAAAGATGCATTCGGCTCAGGCATGTGCAATATCACAAGATGCTGCACTGATGTTTGCCCCGAACATATTAATATTACCGACAATGGCATCATTCCGCTAAAAGAAAGGGTGGTTGACAGGTATTATGATCCGGTTGCATGGGTGTGGAGAAAGATTTTTGGTGGGAATAAAATACGATAATTTGTAACTAATCAGTCGGCAGTTGGCAATCGGCAGTCAGCAAAAAAGCAAAAAAACAATTGCTGACTGCCGACTGCCGACTGTGGACTGCCGACTGCCGATTGTGGACTGCCGACTGCCGATTGTGGACTGCCGACTGCCGACTGATTAGACCTCATTTTCAAATTTTCACATTATCAAATTATTTTCTTATCCGCCATAATAAACAAGTAATAAATCACCTGACTTTTTGTAATGGATTGTGTAGGTATTATGTAATTTGGTCGTGATTAATTCACCCATGCATACGCCTTCATTTTCATATTTAAAAGGATGGATTTTCATATTTTTTTTGAAATCCAGGTTTTTTAACCCATAGCTTTTATAGATCACTTCTTTGGCGCTCCAGTAAACATGGGTTTTCTCTATACTTCCTGCAGCGTCAATTAACTCTTTGTCAGATAAAAACTTAGGTGCAATTAAAAGCATTTTTTCACGTATTAGTTCAATATCAATGCTCGCTCCTCCAAAATCACTCCTCTCCTCTGTAAGAATAGCAGCGGCATACATTTTTGAATGGCTTATAGAAATACTACAGGATGTCTCTTTTAAAAAAGGTTTGCCATTTTTATCTTTTGATATTCCATTATATTCTTTTCCAATGTCGGCTAATAATTTCTTAATGATTATTCTACACGCCAGCCATTGTTTTATTCTTTGTTCATTACGAAGCTGGCTTATTTGTATTCTTTCTTCCTTGTTTGGATCTAACAATAGAATTAACGCATCAATATCTTCATTTATTCGCCACAGCGCTAAATGAACTCTGTTTTCAATATTTTTGTTGAAAATGATGGGCATTTTATAATTATTAGTATTTTGTAATTTATAAAACTAAAATCTATATTTGTTATGAATAAAATTGAAATAAACAAACTAGCTACGATAACCGGTCATAAAGATTGCATCTATACACTTGAAAAAGCTGATAAAGATAATATTTTTTTTTCAGGAGATGGAGATGGAATGGTTGTTGCCTGGGATTTTAAAAATCCTGATACAGGAAAATTGATTGCAAAAACCGATGCTTCGGTGTATGCCTTACACTATATGCCAGGGTTAAATTATTTGATAGTAGGAGAAAATTTTGCAGGATTGCATATTATTGACCTGAAAGAAAATAAAGAGATCAAATTCATCCGGATCACTTCTGCAGCTATCTTTGACATTAAGGTATTTGAAAATGTAATATTTGTCGCTACAGGTGATGGAGAAATAATATTGGTAAATAAAAACGATTTTTCACTTTTAAATAAGATAAAATTATCTGAAAAAAGTGCCCGGGCCATTGCAATTTGTCAGCAAAAGGAAGAATTTGCAGTAGGATATAGTGATAATCAGATAAGGATCTTTGACCTGAAAGATCACAGCACTAAACAGACAATTTCAGCACATAATAATTCTGTCTTTACTATTGTGTATTCACCCGATGGTAAATATTTGTTGAGTGGTGGCAGAGATGCTCATTTAAAAGTCTGGGATGTGCCTGGTAATTATAAACTATTTAACGACATTGTTGCTCATATGTATACTATAAATCATATCACTTACCGCCCTGATGGGAAATATTTTTTGACTTCAAGTATGGACAAGTCTATAAAGGTTTGGGATGCAGGCAAATTTAAGTTGTTAAAAGTGATAGATAAGTCTCGCCATGCAGGCCATGGCACATCGGTAAATAAACTGTATTGGTCAAAATACAAAGAGCAGGTAGCTTCCTGCAGCGATGACAAAACTATATCAATTTGGGAAATCGCTTTTGGTAGGCTCTGATTGATAGCATGTTAACGAAAATCAAAAATCGAGAAATATGCAGGCAGGTATTACTTCTCCTGATACTCTTGCAGCACTTTTCTTACCTCTGGTTTGCCACGTGAGAGGTCAAAAGGTGTTTTGCTTTTGTTGTCTTTTGCATTTACATCAGCGCCTTTTTCTATTAGTAGTTTTAGTACCTCTACATGATTTCTGTAAGCGGCATCATGCAAGGCTGTTTTTCCTTTCTTATCCTTCACATTAATATCTGCGCCCTTTTCTATAAGAAATTTTACAGTTTTCAAACTTCCTAATGCTGTTGAAGTATGCAATGGTGTCCAGTCTTCATTATCTTTAGCATTTACGTCTGCCCCTTTTTCTATCAACAATTTAATTACGTCTAAGTTATCTTCATCAGTTGCTTCGTGCAAGGGAGTTTCGCCATAAATATCTTTGGCATTAATATCTGCCCCCTTTTTTAATAAAAATTGGATAATTTCCAGATTGTCACCTACTGCAGCTTCATGTAAAGAACTTTCACCATTCACATCTTTGGCATTAATATCCGCCCCTTTTTCCACCAATAATTCTACTATTTCAAGACTCCCTTCATCGGCAGCTTCAAGTAGAGGTGTCATGCCGTTTTTCTCTTTAAAATTAATATCAGCGCCTTTTTCTAATAACTGCTTAACCTCTTTAAGGTTCTCATTTCTTATAGCATGTAATAATTCTTTATTTACATCTTCCTGAGCGATCAGTATTCTACTACATAGAACAATGACCAGTATTGTTAGTATTTTTTTCATAGCTAATGATTTATATGTGAGTCCACTCTAATAAGCCCAAAAAATAAAAATGCCACCAAATCACCAAAGCACTAAATCCCACAAAACCCTGCAAATCAATTAGTTAATTTTTAGTGGGATTTTGTGTTTTTGTGCTTTTGTGGCAAAAAAGACTTTTTAGAGTGGACTCATATGTTGATATATGAGATAACTTTTCCTTGCAAGATTAAGACTTTTTAAAACAATAAAAAAATTATGAATATAATAATACAAAATTTTTTATTTTTATTTTTATCTTTGACCCCAATTAGTATAAATTCGTATATTGGCATCGGTTAAAGCCATTTACACATGAAGATCACACCTTTAGATATCAAGCAAAAGACCTTTGAAAAATCTTTCAGGGGGTATGACAAGGATGAAGTCAATGCTTTTTTGCTTTCTTTGTCGGTTGAATGGGAAAAGATGCTTGAAGAATACAAGGAATTAATGAGAAAAAATGAAGTTGCTGACAAGGAGGTTCAGAAATTACGCGAAGTAGAAAGTTCCCTGTACAAGACCCTGAAAACAGCCGAAAATACCGGAGCCAACATGATAGAGCAGGCAAATAAATCGGCAGAATTACACATTCAAGAAGCACAAATGAAGGCTGACATACTGCTGAATGATGCGAAAGATAAGATCAAAGAATTAAGCCAGGATTACAGAATGATAGAAAATTACAGAGATGACCTGCTCATGGAATTAAAAAACCTGGTGAAGGATACGCTGGAAAAAGTAAACAAAATAACGGCTAATGCCAAACAATCTTCCAAAGAAGTGAAAGCAATATTTCTTAACAATGAAAAAAACTTGAAACCGCGGTTGGATAAAGACGATATCCAGCCTGATCTGGCAAAGTCGGGACAGGCTGAAGACAACAAAAAGCTAAAAGAGGAGATAAATGAGCGCGATACTGCTAAAATCGAGCAAGAAAAGTCTCCTTCTGATCAAACATCATTCTTTGATCAGGTTGGGGAATAAGTTTGGTTATTAGTTTGTTAGTTTTTAGTTACCCCGCACATAAATTTTTTGATATATTATTTTTATTTTTTCACTTTATTATAAATTTATGTGCGGGGTAACTAACCAACCACCCAACTAATAACTAAATTAATTTTGGCTTTAGTTTAATATAGCGTGTTAAACTGTATATTAGCTCTGTAAATGTACACGAAATTGATAAAATCGGCAGTCTCCAGTCGGCAATCTACAGTCCCCAGTCAGCAAAAAACAATTGCCGACTGCCGATTGTGGACTGCCGACTGCCGACTGTGGACTGCCGACTGTGGACTGCCGACTGTGGACTGCCGACTGCCGACTGCCGACTGCCGACTGCCGACTGTGGACTGTCGACTGCCGATTGCCGACTGTGGACTGCAGACTTAAAGGTATTCAATGTGATTTTGAAAAATTATACATTTTGCAACGTTAGTTTAAACTAAAGCCTTAATTTTTTATATCTATGGGCCAAGTAATATTAAAAGGGATGGAATTTTTTGCCTATCATGGTTATTCTTATGAAGAGCAAAAGGTAGGGAATAAATACAGCGTGGATATTAAGATCACTACAGATACTACCAAAGCCGCAGAAACCGATGAACTTCAGTATACAGTTAATTATGAAAAATTATATAAGGTCATATCGGATCAAATGAAAATTTCTTCTCACTTGTTGGAACATCTGGCAAACAGGATAATTAAGGAGGCATTTGAAAAATTTCCGTTTGTTGATGATATAGAGGTTTGTATTTCTAAATTCAACCCTTCAGTTTCTGGTCTATGCAAAGCCGCAAAAGTTATAATTTCCCGGTCAAAAAAATAGAGGATGAAAAAAAAACTACTATTAATTCTGTTCCTTTTCATTCTGCATTCTTCATTCAGCCTTATTAATTCAAATAAGCCTGCTTATATAATTTTCAATAAAAATGGAAAACCTGCTTCTTATGATAAGATGCTGAGGCAAGCCGCTGAGTCAGATATCATATTGTTCGGAGAGCTGCACAACAACCCGGTTTCTCACTGGCTTGAATTGGAATTAACAAAAGACTTATTTAAACTAAAAGGCGCTAAGCTTTTGGCGGGGGCGGAAATGTTTGAAGCAGATGACCAGATCATTATCAATGAATATTTATCAGGAACGATAAAAGCTAAACATTTGGAGAAAGAAGCTAAAATATGGAATAATTATAAAACAGACTATAAGCCCTTGGTTGAGTTTGCACTTCAAAAAAAAATCCCATTCATTGCTACAAATATTCCGCAGAGATATGCCAATTTGGTTTTTAGAAAAGGATTGTCTGCATTAGAAGGCCTTAATGAAGAAGCAAAGAAATATATTGCCCGGTTACCGGTAACCGTTGATCTTGAATTACCCGGTTATAAGAAAATAATCGAAGGTAAACTAATGGGACATGGTGATGAAATCAACCTTGAAAATATGGCAAAGGCACAGGCAAGCAAAGATGCTACAATGGCGCATTTTATTTTGAAAAATTGGGCGGAAGGAAAAATATTTGTTCATTATAACGGTACGTATCATTCTAATAATTTTGAAGGAATATACTGGTATTTAAAAAAGGGTTACTCCGAAATTAAAATTTTAACGATTAGCACGGTAGAACAGAGTAAAATTGAACCATTAGCTGAAGAAAATACCGGGATCGCAGATTACATTATTGTAATTCCTGAATCAATGACAAAGACTTATTAGCGCATAGCATCCCGAGTACTCGGGAGTGGCTTGAAGGTAAGCAAGTCCCCTTTAGGGGATTTAGGGGTAAATTGCTATGCACCCTGCGCTTTGTGTTTTTATGTATAAAAAAAAGTAAATTTTTTTTTATTTAATAAATAAAGCTAACTTTGAGCGCACATAACAACTAGACCAAGGAGGTTTTCATATCCTGTCGGTTTATAAAAATGAAAGGAGGTAATAAAAAGCAAAATATTTTTTAGACTACGTAGACTATTCCATAGCAGCTATGGGATATTCGCAGGTACATTGAACCTTGATGGTTTTTTGGGCCTAATACAAAATTAAATTAACTCATTATTTTTAAAACTATTTTATTTAAATTTAAATTAAAAAACAATAATTATGAAACATTTACTTAAGAAATTTTGTGCCGGCAGTTTATTAATAACACTGCTATTATTAAGTCAGGGACTTAAAGCACAAGACACGTTGTGGTACAATTGTACGGGAATGGCCCCGCATAACGGTCAATTGTTTGAATTCAGATTGCTAGATGTCAATTGGATGGAAATAGGGAGGGCAATGGATACCGTTGCTGGTGGTACTGTTATGGTCTGGGTTGAGGCTCCTTCAGGTTTAGTAGCGTTAGATACTTTTTATTTAGAGTATTACGCTGATCATGATACTTCCGGGGGGTATACTTTCCCTGGTGATCATGCATGGCGTGACACCCTAGTAGCAGCGGGTGGTGATACCACGATATGGTGGGTACATAACCCCGCCACTATTATGGACATCATGTGGCCCGTTACCGGTATTAATGAATTGCACCCAAATATTACAAAAGTGCAAATTTTTCCTAATCCTGCTAGAGGAGCGTTTAATTTGAATCTTGTCCTTACCGATCATGAAAAGGTAATGATCAAGATATTCAGCGTAGAAGGTAAGCTTGTATTTGCCAGGCATTTAGGCAGCATTACAGGACATAATTCTATTGAATTAAATCTGTCAGATCAAAGTGCAGGCTTATACCACTTGCAGATAATAACAGACAAAGGAACCGTGAGTAAGGAAGTAGTGATTAAATAATCGACCCTTACTTCATATAACTTGCTGAAGTTTTTATCAACCCCACGAGATATTAAGTATATTTTGTGGGGTTTTTTTGTTAAATAAATTATTTATTTAGAATTTAGTGTCCACTAAATTAATGTGGTGTTAGGGGTTTCCACCCGACACTAATAAATAATGGAACTATTCATTGACATTCTCAAGATTTTATTACCTGCTCTAATAGTATTGTATGCTGTTTATCTTATCGTGAAATCATTTTTAGATAAGGAATTAGAAAAAAAGATGGTGGATCTTAAGACGAAAAATACCGAGTTAGTGCTGCCCATCAGGCTGCAGGCTTATGAGAGAATGTGTTTATTCCTGGAGCGGATCACTCCGCATAACCTCGTAGTACGGTTGAATAAAGATGGATATTCTGCCAGAGAATTCCATAAAAAGATACTTGAAGAGATCAACCATGAATATAATCACAATCTTTCACAGCAAGTATATATGAGTGATCAATCATGGTTATTAGTTAAAAATGCAAAAGAACAAATAATATCTATAATCAATCAATCTGCTGATCAATTACAACAAGGCGCTAAAGGTATGGATCTTGCTAAAATGATCTTTGATAATCTTATAAAAAAGAATGAAGATCCTACCAGCAAAGCGCTGACATTTTTGAAAGATGAGATCAGGCAGATCTTTTGAAAAATGGTTAAAAACAGTTAATAGCGGTTAATAATGGTTAATATCGGTTACTTTTTCATATGCTTAATCTTGAAAAAAAGGAGCATATTGCAAAAAAGCAGTGTTTTAAGCAACCGTTGTTAACTGTTGTTAACTGCTATTAACTGCTATTAACTTTTATTTAATGAAAAACATAATCAAATCACTAAAAACATTAACTCCTGCTGATTTGGATTTTCGGTCATTAGGGGATTGGGTTTATCAGTTTGATTTTAAAAAGATTGATTATAAGCACTTAATACCTTCGATACAAGACCCTAAAAATTATGCAAGAAATATATTAACCCTGAAGCCCATAGAATGCGTTATTTTACACTGGCCCCCTCAATGTGAGAGCGCCATTCATTACCATGAAGGCTTTTGGGGATATGTAGCAGTGCTTGAAGGGATTGCAGAAAATGTGGAGTATAGGTTGGAAAGCCCCCCTAAATCCCGAGTAGAGACGCCCAAATTGGGCGTCTCTACTCGGGATTTAGGGGGGCTGCTAATTAAGAGCACTACTTTGCGATCTTTTGAGGGAGGTATATTTCCGGAACCTGATAATGTAATACACAAAATTATTAATCCTCATTCTGCAGCTTTGGTAACAGCACATTTTTACTACCCTCCTTTGGAAGATTTTGCAGGAATGAAGATCTACGATATAGAAAACTGCAAGCTGGGAATTCTCAATGAAAAAGCCCAGACCGCCTCCTGGAATGAGCCTGAAGAGCATTTTCAGAAGATAGTTTCCAACGCTTTCCAGTATATTCCATATTACGAAAATAATAAAAAGCTTACCCATAAGATATACCCAATAGTACCCAAACCTCATAAAAGCGATATCCGGAAAATGGTAAGCGGTTATTATGAGGAGCAGGCAAGAGAATATGACAATTTCGATACCCGCCATGAATCACGAAACGCTTACGTACAAAAAATAAATGAATTGGTTGCCAAAGACCTTGTTCAGCAAAATTCGGGTTGGCCGCCATCGGATGGCTCTGCTGGTACGCGGGTTGTGCCATCCGATGGATCTGTGGGTAAAATAAATAATATGCTCATACTTGCCTGCGGAACCGGCAGGAGGGCAATAGAGATAAAGGAGCAGACTAAGCTGGACTATGAGATCACCTGTGTTGAGATGAGTAAGGAAATGTGTAAAATAGCTCAGCAGAGAGGTTTGAATGTGATCAATGCTGCGTGGTTAGATGCAGACCTCAGAAATGGATTACTTTTTGATGCAGTTACTTTCCTTTATGCCTTTGGGCATATTCCCAGCGAGGAAGAAAGGAAGAAAGTGTTGATGAAAGTAAATAAACATTTAAACATAGGAGGCCACTTTTATTTCGATGCTTTTAATATCAAAGATAAGAACGAATGGGGGGCCAGCGCTGTTAAAAATTATGAAAAGTTTAATCTTTCTAATTTTGATTATCAGAAAGGAGATGTTTTTTATAAAAAAGTGGATGGAGAACAGTTCGCTTTCCTGCATTATTTTACAGAAGATGAAATAATTAGCTTGTTGGGAAAGACTGGCTTTGAACTAGACCAAATGCTCAATATTGGATATGTAAATAAGTCCGGAGAAGTATTAAATGCTAAAGATGAAGGAGCGTTTTTTATTAAAGCTAAAAAAGTGAAACATCAATAGAGGAATTTTTTTTAAAAATAGCGCCCTTCATATTGTTTAAAAAAGTAGAATTGGTTGCTTCAGGTGTGAATTGAAACAGCTTTTTTGTAGGTAAATTCATAGTGCCCCACATTAGGTATTGGCATTTTCCATTTGTTATTTCTTTCTTTATATGACAGAGCACCATCTGTGTAGCTTTCTCAACCAGCATGTATTGTTGCTTTGTGAAAATAGTCTGAAATTGCCCTTTATATACTTCTTTTACCACCCCCTTTTCAACAAGAGCAATTAGGTATCCATTGGAATTGTATATATCGAAATTGATATCAATAAATTCTTCGTTCCAATCTTTAAAAGATAGAAATGGCTGGCCGCTATATACGAACATCTGTTCATAGTAGTAACTACCTCCCAGCTTAATGGTACATTCTGATAATCCTGATTCGGAACTCCCCTGCTCTAAGCGGGGAGACTCTGATGAGTCGGGCCTCAATTTTCGAGTTTCGAATTTCGAGTTTCGAATTTCGAGTTTCGAATGGCGGGATTTAGATTGGGACTCTGATGAGTAGCCCTCCGATAGTTGTTTATAATACCTAAAGTTTGTAGAATCTCCCAATGCTTCATAAGCTGCACTTAAATAACCATAAGCATATCCATTATCAGGATTCATGATGAGCAGTTTTTTATAGCTTTCAATTGATTTATCATAATTGCCTTTAGCAAACCAGGCAAGCCCCAAAATCCTGTAACAATACTGATCATTTGGATACAATGTTGCAAGTTTATTGCCGTAATAAATGGCGTTGTCTAATTGCCTTTCACGTTCATCAGTGATTACCAAATTTCGGTAGATTATGCCGGGTACTGCATTTTCTCTTGGAACAGCCCGCATTATATCCATTACTATATCCTCTTCTTTATCGCTTCTGCTATATTGCCAATATATTGAAGACAAAGATAAAAGAGCATCGGGGTTCAGCGTGTCAAGAGCAAAGCCCTTTTTAGCATATTTTAGGGCTAACTCGTAATTTCCATTATTGGCATAGCTCACGGCTAATTTAATGTAAACGCTCACATCTTCTGTATTACTGTTGACAATGTACTTTTCATAAAATTTTATTGCTTTATCATCGTTTAATCGGTTATAATAAATGTCTGCTAAATATTTATATATTTCTGTAACTGCCATAATACTATCTACAATCCTGGAAATTTGCTGATTATTTTCCATTGCAGCTGTAAGGTAATGCAGCATAAGTTCAGAATTTCCTGTTTGATAATATGCATATCCTAAATATATAAATGCCTCAATATTCTGAGGTTCAAAAATTGTTACCTTTTTAAAATAATTGATAGAAACCTTATATTGACCTCTATTAAATTCGTAAATCCCCATTTGAAGATAATAATTTGCCTTTATGGATTTATCCTCATGGTCTTGATTAATTAATTCATCAAAAGCATTGACTGGAATGGCAAAATTCAGATTTTGGGCATTGGTAGCCGATACGGAAACATAGGTACTGATACCTATCAATTCTCCTTTTACATTCACGATTGCTCCACCACTTGAACCAGGAGATAGCGGACATGAAACCTGTATGTAGGACATAGAGTTGTCATCACTTTTTCGAATCCCGCTGACAATACCTTCTGTTATAGTGTTTTCATAACCTTTAGGACTTCCTACAGAAAACACCTTTTCTCCTACCTGTACTTTATCACTGTTTGCCATGGTAACAGCGCCAAATGTCTTTTCGGATATCTTTAGCAGCATCATATCTTTTTGGATATCAAACCCAAGTATCACAACATCCCTGATAATTGAATCCTCGTGTTTGACAATGATATGTTGACCACCTTGAATTAAATGAAAATTGGTAATTACAAGCCCCTTTTTATCTATCACTACCCCGCTGCCTTGCCCTATGTTATTACACAAGGCGTCATGCGAATAAAGTGTAAGCACTGAACCTGTTACTTTTTTGTAGATCTTTTCTGCATCTACCTTTTGTGCCTTAGCTGTCTCGCATATATAGCAAAGGTGCCCGGCAACCGATGACCATAAAATTATCTTTAATACCTTTTTCATTATTCTAATGGGCATCTCTAAAAACTACACCATACATTCCCCTCTACCTGCCCGCCACGGCCAAGGCAGGCGGGTCAAGAGGGGCAAGGGGTGTGTTTTAAAAAATATGTAGTTTTTAGAGATGCCCTAATAATAATTTATATCTTTGCAAGATAAGTTAATTTCATTAAAACTGTAATAAAATTATGGGAGCAAATTTAAAAATTATTTTGTTAATTTTTAGCATGATCGTTGCAATTTTAATTTTTTTAAATAATTCATTTGGTGGAAATACTATAATTGAGCAGCAGAGACAGGATACATGTGCTATTAAATTGGGTGGTGGTATCTTTATTATTGACTGTGAAAAGCCATTACTTTATCGAAATTATCCAATTTTCACTGTACCCAAATCAAATAATAACCCTTATAGAGAGCCGCGTAATTTGATTGGGATCAGCTTCGATGTATATAATGCCAATGGGAAAATTATTGCAAGAGTAACTGAAGGCAGGCTTACCTATGGAGACAAAAATCGTTTCGTAATAGAATCAACCTCTGATGAATTTCTTCTTCAAGAAAAAAACACCAACTGGTTGATTTGCAGGATCCTAACACCCGGTCCGCCTCACAAGTTAGCGTATGATTGCGAATTATGGATGTGGATGAATCTATATATGCCAAATGGATTTTTATTTAAAGCTACACCTGAACAAATGAATGTTTCAATCAGATTCGTAGATTTAAGGAAAGGTGGAATGTTCTTACTACGAAATAATTCTGCGATTGAAGTTTATTAAAAATCCAAAGGGGTAAACATCCCAAAATACTCCAGGGTTAAAATCTCTATCGATAAAAAAAATAGTGTAGTGGACGGGCATAATGCAGAGACGAGGTATGTAGAGACGTTGCATGCAACGTCTCTACATACCTCGTCTCTGCACTCATTAGGGTTGAGCATTGACCATGCTGTAATAAAGGGGAGGCAATCATCGGATGGCTCTATAGCATCAGGGGTGGAGCCATCCGGTGAATATGCTGGCAAAGCTAATGCTACTGTTAATAGAATTGATGTTTTAATCAGTTGGAATTTCAGACATATTGTAAACCTTAACAAAATAAGACTTTTTAACTCTGTAAACCTAAAATTAGGTTTACCGCAAATTGATATAAGAACCCTGAAAGAATTAATTAACTATGAAGACTAAAAAAGAAATAAAAAAAAGTGACTTTAATAGTGTTAAATTCTTTCGTTCTGTAAAAAAAAAGATTTCTAAAAGTCTTGTAGGAACTTGAAACATTACCGCTTTTCTCCTGTACAACGTGGTGAAAGATGACAGTTTGAACTCAAACCAGAAATATTTTTAGAAAAACCCCTGGAGTAACTAAAATAAAATACTACTTTTACATCATCACACCCCGCATCCCGAGTACTCGGGATGCGGGGTGTGCGGGACACTTAAAGGTTGAACGTGCCTAACATAAAACCATTTAGTACCTAAAAATCTAAATTAAAAAGAGGAAAAGTACGTCCTATTGTGAATAAAGAGCTGCATTAAGACAATATGTTGCAAAAATTAATAATAATAGGGTCAACCAGCACCCAGTAACCAGCATCCAGTAACTGATAATTTGATGCATGATGTTAATAATGCTTACAATTTAAGTTGTTTTTTTTAACTTAGATTTTTAGGTAGTATCTTTTTTGCCCTGAACACCAAAAATTGTATTCTTTAATCCAAACCAATTTTAAAACCATGAAAAAACTTCTATTCTTATCCCTGTTTTTGCACATAATTTTTTGTGCAAAAGCCCAGCCAGGCTCCATTGACCTCTCCTTTACCGTAGGAACGGGAGCAAACGATTGGGTCGAGACAACCTCTATACAAAGCGATGGGAAAATTATTATCGGTGGTAACTTCACTTCCTATAATGGAACAGCAATAAACCGCATTGCCCGTCTCAATACCGATGGTACCCTTGACAGTACTTTTACCGTAGGTACGGGAGCAAACAGTTCTGTCAATACAACCTCTATACAAAGCGATGGGAAAATTATTATTGGTGGCAGTTTCTGGTCCTATAATGGAACAGCAATATACAATATTGCCCGCCTCAATACCGATGGTACCCTTGATAGTACTTTTACCGTTGGTACGGGAGCAAGCTTTTATGTCTATACAACCTCTATACAAAGCGATGGGAAAATCATTATCGGTGGTGTGTTCACTTCTTATAATGGAACGGCAAGAAATTATATTGCCCGCCTCAATACCGATGGAACTCTTGACGGAACTTTTACCGTAGGAACGGGAGCAAGCAGTTATGTCAGGACAACCTCTATACAAAGCGATGGGAAAATTATTATCGGTGGTAGCTTCACTTCCTATAATGGAACAGCAAGAAATTATATTGCCCGCCTCAATGCAGATGGTACCCTTGACAGTACTTTTACCGTTAGTACGGGAGCAAGTTATGATGTCTATACAACCTCTATATAAAGCGATGGGAAAATTATTATCGGTGGATGGTTCACTACCTATAATGGAACAGCAAGAAATTATATTGCCCGCCTCAATGTGGATGGTACCCTTGACGGAACTTTTAACCCTGGAACGGGAGCAAACGATTATGTCGATGCAACCTCTATACAAAGCGATGGGAAAATTATTATCGGTGGCAGGTTCACATCCTATAATGGAACAGGGAGGAACCGGATTGCAAGATTGTTAAATTGTTTCCCATCCATACCGACAATTACTCAAAACGGGGATACACTTTCTTCCTCTACTGCCAACAGTTATCAGTGGTTCTTTAACGGAGATACAATTCCCGGTGAGACAAGCCAGATTTACACAGCCACACAATCAGGTTTTTACATGGTTTCCATAACTGACGCCAACGGTTGTTCGGCTGCATCAGACTCATTGAGCGTAACCATTTCAAGCATTAAAGAATATAAATCAATTTATGGTTTAAAAATATATCCCAATCCCAATACCGGAGAGTTCAATATTGTAATGCTTGTCCCGAACGAAGTGAGGGAACTCCAGCTAAAAATCGTCAACAATTTGGGGCAGGTTTTATTTAGAGAAAAGCTAAAACAATTTAAAGGCATCTACGAAAAGCAACTTGATTTAAATAAATATCCGGCAGGCATCTATAAACTCCAATTAATAAGCAAAAAAGGAGTAATCAATAAACAGATAATAATAATTTATTAAGTTTTTTTAAACTTTTTTCCATTGTAACCATTTATTGCTGTTTTTACAGTTTAGGCGAAATATTGAGCTTTAACACTTTTGATGTAAATTTTCCATATCCACTATAAAATTCACGGAATTTCCCCTGCCTGCGCTGAAGCTTCGGCAGGCAGGCATTTGTGTTTTCAAAGCCGGTCACTTCGTTATCTTTAGGGTCGATGGACCAGAATTCCTGTACGCCATATTTTTCATAAATTCTTTTTTTAATTTTAATATCATAATAAGCGGTAGATGGTGATAAAATTTCAATTACCATATCAGGCGCTCCATGGATACCATCATCTCTTACAATATCACTTCTTTGGTTTGAAACAAAAACAATATCGGGCTGCAAAACATTATTTTCATCAAAATATACATCTATTGGAGCGCAACGGACTTCTCCTATCGGGTTGTCTTTCAGAAAGATTCTTATTTGGGTTAAAATATCAGCCACTATGCCCTGGTGCCCGTAAGTCGGTGCCGGCTCGCCCAATGCTATTAATGCGCCATTAATGAGTTGGTGAGGGTCGCCTTCCTCAAGCTGTCTATAATCTTCAACTGTGTAATGTTTTTGAGCTGTTGTTATCATTTCCTGCTTTTTTTATTCTGCAATAAAAATAAATATTTAATAACTCAAATATAAACAACTTTTATTAAACAAAAAAAAATTGATAATTAAAATTATTAAATTGTTATATTGCTATATTGCTAAGATGTAAATTGTTTTTTTCATAATTTAAAGGAGTTAATCTCCCTGCGCTATAGCCTCGGGAGGTAAAATTTCCATGATTATCTAAATCAGGAAAATCACTAAATTCTGATTATCATGTTTCATACAAAAGTTTTTTGTAATTTCGCATCGTAATTATCTGTTGATATTATATCCTTAACTGTTATGGAAACGTATTTGAAAGAAAAACTGAAAGTTGATATGGATCTCTTGAAAATGTTTGCTGTCATCATACTAATTTTAGGTGGTGGTATTATTTCAATATTTTTAACAAATCAATTTATTCTAAATATCTATGAATTATTTTTAGTCATTTTTGGTTGTATATTAATAGTGGTATTTTTTATTGCTGCTGTAAAGAGATATATTAACATTCATAAAAACTTAAATAAACTCAAAAATTCATGAATTATGTTTTTTTTATTGTAGTCACTTTTATTGCTGTAGCTCTTATTTCCTTGGTTGTTGCTTTCGAAATCATAGACAGAAAAGCAGCTAAAGAAGATAAATAAGTCTGAATCCCCGTCCCGAGGCGCTATAGCCAAAATACTTCCGAAATCTTTAAGATTTAGGAAGTTTATTTAATGTGGTGTCAGGTGTTTCCACCTGACACCCATTACTATCCACGATGAAAAAGTTTTTGATCTATACACTTACAATGCTGCTGTGTCATGTATTACCGCTTGAGACAATTGCACAGTATCAGAAATACTCGAGGGTTAAAATCCCTATTGATAAAAAACATGCTCGTACACTACACTCATTAGGGTTGAGCATTGACCATGCTGTAATAAAGGGGAGGCAATCATCGGATGGCTCTATAGCATCAGGGGTGGAGCCATCCGGTGAATATGCTGGCAAAGCTAATGCTTTTATAATAACCGATCTGTCAGCTTATGAAATTAACCTGCTGGATCAAAACGGATTTGCACTTCAAATATTAATTGATGATGTATCAAAATTTTATCAGGATAGGAGTAAGAAAGACCGCAGCCCCCCTCTAACTCCCCCCAAAGGGGGGAGAACTGGCCAACCCTTAAATCCCCCAAGAGGGAAAAGCGATGGCAAAGTCTCCCCCTTTGGGGGAGATTTAGAGGGGGCTGCTGTTTGCCCTGCACCTAACCCAAACGACACCATTACCACACCCGGTGGCTTTTCCCTCGGCTCAACGGGCGGGTTTTTTACCTACAATGAAATGTTGGCCCATCTTGATACGATGGCTGCTCAATACCCGGGTATTATTTCAGTAAAACAGCCCATTGATACGTTCACTACGATTGAAGGACGTCCTGTTTTCCGGGTTAAGATTTCAGATAATCCGCTCGCAGATGAAAGCAGTACGGAGGCCCAGGTTTTATATACTGCCATTCACCATGCCCGTGAACCGGTGTCCATGTCGCAGTTGATATTCTATATGTATTATTTGTTAGAAAATTATGGGCAGGATACGCTCGTAACAAGTATTGTTGACCGGACGGAAATGTTTTTTGTCCCCTGTGTCAACCCTGACGGGTATATTTACAACGAAACTACCAATCCATCTGGCGGGGGGATGTGGCGAAAGAACAGGAGAAACAACGGAGACGGCACCTTTGGCGTTGACCTTAACAGAAATTACGGGTATAACTGGGGCTTTGATGATTTTGGCTCATCGCCCAATACAAACAGTGAGACCTATAGAGGTACCGCACCATTTTCTGAACCAGAAACACAGGCGATGCAATATTTATGCGAACAACACAATTTTAAGATCGCCTTAAATTATCACGCATTTGGGAATTTGTTGATATATCCGTGGGGTTATGACTATGGAATTTATACACCCGATTCAGCGCGTTTTGTACAATTTGCCCTCCTGTTAACAAAAAATAATAATTATGTATATGGTACGGGCGACCAAACCGTTGGTTATATCGTAAACGGTGACGCTGATGACTGGATGTATGGTGAGCAGGGCACAAAAAATATGATCCTTGCCATGACCCCTGAAGTGGGCAGCTCAAATGATTTTTTCTGGCCTGCGCCTTCAAGGATCATTCCATTATGCAAAGACAACATTTTTGCAAATCTCTATATGGCCATGCTGTCCGGCTCTTTTGTGAATGTAGAACCGGAAAGCGGCCTTTTTATTAGTAGTTACAACGGTACCATTAAATTTGATCTGACAAGCATAGGCCTGTTATTACCAACCAACGTCTCTGTGAGTCTGTATAGTACAAATCCTTACGTAACAGGTATTGACAGCGCCAAAAATTTTACCGGCATTACAGACATGACTCCTGTAACGGATTCCTTTTCTTTTTCTTTAGACAACCTTATTCCCAAGAATACTGAAATTGAGTTTGTTTTTATGGTAAATGACGGGCTTAATGTCTATGAATTTGTTGTGACTAAATTGTTTAATAATTCTCTGCCTTTTTTATCTGATAGCTTAAATAATTTAACTAACTGGAGCACTGCTAACTGGGGAATTACTACCGCTCAATATTATTCACCTCCTTCATCAATAACGGATTCACCATTTGGAAATTATTTGCCAAATGACAGCAATTCCGTAACTTTAAATCAACCGGTTGATCTGACTGGAGCCGTAGATGCTTATCTTACTTTTTGGGCAAAATGGGATATAGAATCCAACTGGGATTACCTGCAGGTAAAAGCATTTAATGGAAGTAACAACCAGCCGCTTTGTGGTTTCTATACAAGACCCGGCTCGGGTTTTTTCCAGCCATCCGGAGAACCTTTATACGATGGCATTCAGGGTAACTGGGTGCAGGAAATTATGAGCTTAAACGATTACCTCGGCCAGACAATTAACATAAGATTTGTACTCAACAGCGATGGAGGGCTTGAAAAAGATGGTTTCTATTTTGATGATTTCCAGGTTTTTGTAAGTTATCCCCAGTCCCCTGTTGTTAACCTTGGCGATACTATTTCATTTTGTTTGGGTGATTCAGTAACGCTTGACGCAGGTAATCCGGGAAGTAATTATCTCTGGTCAACGGGCGATACTACTCAAACGATCGTTGTTGACTCTGTCGGGATATACAGTGTTACAGTCACCGATTCAATATGGATCGTTAGCGATAGCGTTGTTGTCGTCTCATTGAGTACGTTTCCTACAGCAGCTTTTATTGATTCTGTAAATGGATTTTCAGCAAGCTTTATCAATATTTCTACAAACGCTGAATTATACTTTTGGGATTTTGGCGATTCCACTACCTCAAACTTATCTGATCCTGTTCATACTTATAATAATGCTACATGGTATTATGTGTGTTTAATAGCAGAAAATGCCTGCGGTTCAGATACCGTTTGTGATTCTGTTACAGTGACTGCAACTGGAATAAAAAATGTGGAAACTGATTTTGTAACCCTTCAAAACTATCCTAACCCAGCCGCAGATTTCACAACGATAAAATATAAAATATCTGGTGAACTTGAAAACCCTGTTATCGAAATATTCAATTTATTAGGAGTTTCAGTTGGAAAATATGCCATTAACAATGCAGAAGGTTATCTTGAACTTGCTACATACAAATTAACACCCGGCATATATTATTATCGTTTGAAAGCTGCAAATTATACCTCTGCATTTTTGAAGATGGTAGTGTTAAAAAAGCGATAATGAATAAAGATATTTGTAATATTGCAGGAAATTAGGTATTATTAAATAATATTGCAACTTTTTTTTACAACTATTCTTATAATTAATCATGTTTAAATCATCCGGAACCTATATAACTAAAGAAGCTAAAACCCATTTAAGCTATTTAGTAGCGCTTGCTAAAGTAGATGGTGACGTAGATAAATCAGAGCTTGATCTATTATTTAAAATTGGAAAAAGATTTGGTTTAAATGAAAAGGATATAAAATCCATTTTTAATCATCCTAATACTACAAAGATTGAATATCCTATAACCAATGAGGCCAAGTTTGAGCAGATATATGACCTTGTTCACATGATGCTGGCAGATGAAATAATACAGGATGTAGAAATGGATTTTTGTATTGATATGGCAAGTAAATTGGGTATGAAAAAAAACATAGTAGATGTGTTGGTAAGAAAGATATATTGGGGAACAAAAGATGGAAAGAGCAGGGATGAGATAAAAGAAGAAGTGAAATTGGCGTAATATACCAGATTTGAAAAATCAGAGTATTTAGCAATACGTTGGCGGTAATGCCTACAAAAAAACAAGAGAAACAGTAGTCATTTACCATTGAATTTCGTATTAATTCAAAAATATTTTAAAACTTGATATTATGGGACTTATAGCAAAACCGAAAGACGTTGACTTTTATGTTAAATTATGGCAAATATTGGCAAAATAACCCAGATTATCGGCCCTGTAGTAGATGTCAGTTTTGAGGGTGATGGAGTAGAATTACCCAACATCCTTGACGCTTTAGAGGTAACAAAGGAGAGCGGACAAAAAATAGTATTGGAATGTCAAAAGCACCTTGGCGAGAATATAGTCAGAACCATTGCTATGGATGGTACTGAAGGATTGAGGAAAGGATTGGACGTGATTGATACAGGTACACCAATTACTATGCCGATTGGCGAAAATATCAGGGGGAGATTGTTCAATGTTATAGGTGAAGCAATAGACGGTATTGAGCAACCGAAAACAGACAAGACGCTTCCAATCCATAGACCTGCACCAAAATTTGAGGATCTTTCCACTACCAGCGAAGTATTATTTACAGGGATTAAAGTAATTGACCTTTTAGAGCCCTATGTAAAAGGGGGAAAGATCGGGTTGTTCGGAGGCGCTGGTGTTGGTAAAACAGTGTTGATCATGGAATTGATCAACAACATTGCTAAAGCATATTCGGGATTAAGTGTGTTTGCAGGGGTAGGAGAGCGAACCCGTGAGGGGAATGACCTCCTAAGAGAAATGATTGAATCAGGCGTGATCAAATATGGAGATAAATTTATAGAGGCCATGGAAAAAGGAGACTGGGATCTTTCAAAAGTGGATAGGAAAGATTTGCACAAATCCCAGGTAACCCTGGTTTTTGGCCAGATGAATGAACCACCTGGAGCGCGTGCACGCGTTGCACTTTCAGGATTGACCGTAGCTGAGTATTTCCGTGATGGAGATGGTGAGGGCAAAGGCAATGACATTCTGTTATTTATTGATAATATATTCAGATTTACCCAGGCTGGTTCGGAAGTATCCGCTCTTCTGGGCCGTATGCCTTCTGCAGTAGGTTATCAGCCCACGCTGGCTACTGAAATGGGCGCTATGCAAGAGCGTATTACATCTACTAAAAGAGGTTCTATCACTTCGGTGCAAGCAGTTTACGTACCTGCTGACGATCTAACCGACCCGGCACCGGCAACAACGTTTGCCCACCTTGATGCTACTACGGTATTGTCCAGAAAAATTGCTGAACTGGGAATTTATCCCGCTGTGGACCCGTTAGATTCCACTTCAAGAATATTATCCGTAGAGGTTTTAGGGGAAGAACATTACAATACAGCACAAAAAATCAAGGAAATTTTACAACGGTATAAAGAATTGCAGGACATTATTGCTATCCTGGGAATGGATGAGCTGTCAGAAGAGGATAAACAGACAGTAAACCGGGCCAGGCGTGTGCAGCGGTTTTTGTCGCAACCATTTTTTGTGGCAGAACAGTTCACAGGATTAAAAGGGACGTTGGTAGATATTAAAGACAGCATTAAAGGATTTAATATGATCATGGATGGAGAGCTGGATCATCTCCCTGAAGCTGCATTTAACCTTGTCGGCACCATTGAACAAGCTATTGAAAAAGGAGATAAGCTGCTGGCTAAGGCTAAATGATAATTTGGGAAGGAAATAGGAAATAAGGAAATAAGGAAATAAGGAAATAGGGAAATAAGGGTTGGCTATCATCGGATGACTCTCCGGATTATGCGTTGGGGTCATCCGATGAATTTGCTGGCATAACGACTAAAAGGAAATAAGGGAATAAGAGAAACCGTATACAGAATTATACCTTTATTCCCTTTATTCCCTCTATTCCTTTATTTCCTTATTTCCTTTTTAAAAAAAAATGAAAAATGTACTTAGAAATACTCACGCCAGATAAAAAAATATTTGAGGGGGAAGTTGAGGCAGTACAGTTGCCAGGCAAAAAAGGGTTGTTTGAAGTTTTAAACGGCCATGCCCCCATTATCAGCGATCTTGAAGAAGGAAAGATCAGGATCAAAACCTCAAATGATGAACAGATATTTAACATAGATGGGGGTGTGGTGGAAGTGCTGGAAAACAAGATCGTGGTGTTGGTAGAGGCAGTATTAGAGGAAGGTTGATAGTTTCAAAAAAAATTATTATAATAATAAAAAGCTGTGAAATCATTAATCACTACCTTAATCTTAGCTGGGTATTTGTTTTATCCTTTACGCGCACAAGATGAACAAAGTAAACAACTATTTGAAGCTGTAAATAAAAAAGATTTAGAGCAGGTAAAAAAGCTTCTGGATGACGGGGTAGATGTCAATACAGCAGATAATGGTGGAGAAACACCTTTATTTGAAGCTGTAATTAGGGATCAAGTTGAAATGACACAATTTTTGGTGTCAGAAGGGGCAGATGTAAACGTAAAGAATATAATTGGTAATACGCCTTTACATTATACTGATCATTATAAAATTACTAAATTACTTATTGAAAATGGGGCAAATGTCAGCGCCAAGAACAAAGAAGGCAATACTCCTTTACACGAACACGCTTATCACGCAAAAATTGAGACCATAAAAACGCTTTTAGATCAGGGCGCTGATGTAAATGCTGTAAATAGAGATGGGTTGACACCTATATTTATGGCTACAAGCAATCGGAGTGAAATCCTGGATCTTTTATTAGAAAAAGGCGCAGATGTGAAAGCTAAAACCAAGTATGGGTGGACGGTTATACATGAGGCTGTTAGAAATGTATATGATATATTAGATCTTGTGGGTGTTGCCAATTGTGGACCTGAATTTTCTTCAAAAATAGAATTTCTGATACAAAAAGGGGCTGATATAAATTCAAAAACTAAATATGGGATCACTCCTTTGTTTGGAGCAATTGAGTTAGATTATGAAGAAATAATTAAAATATTAATAGATAAAGGCGCGGAGGTAAACGCAAAGACAAAATATGGAGACACCCCTTTATTCGAGGCAATCGCGAAAAGTGATTCAAGTTATATAGATATTATTGAATTACTAATAAAAAAGGGAGCTGAAGTGAATGTTGTAAATAAATATGGCGTTTCTGCTTTGGATCTTGCTTTCACGAATCAGCTATTTGAGATCGCTAAGTTGTTAATAGAAAAAGGAGCTGATATAAATCAAGTGGATAAATTCAAAGACACGCCTTTACATAAAGCTGTTAATGCAGGTAAAGTTGATTTAATCAAGTTAATATTAGAAAAAGGGGCTAATACAGATACGAAGAATAAGATTGGTACTACACCTTTAAATTTAACTATGCATTATTATAGCAATATTAATGACATAGAGATTTCTAAACAATACAAAGAAATTATGATGTTATTAATTAAAATGGGCGCCAATGTAAATACGAAATGTGAAGGTGAAGTTTCACCTTTAGAACATGCGGTTAAATTGGGAGATATAGAAATTGCAGCGTTGTTATTAGAAAAAGGGGCAGAAATAAACGCAATGAATAAGTATCAAATGGCCCCTTTAAATATTGCTATCACCAATGATAATCTTGAAATTGCAAAATTATTAATAGACAATGGCGCTGATGTTAATCCTGAAGAATCCAGACCTCTACATCAGGCTGCTTTTGAGGGGAAATATGAATTTATGAAATTATTTATAGAAAAAGGGGCAAATGTAAATATTCAAAAACTAAATGGTATGAGTGCCTTGCATCTTGCGGTGATAGAGGGTAATCCGGAAGTTGTGAAAATACTTATAGAAAGTGGAGCTGATCTATCATTGAAAAATAAGAAAGGGCAATCGGCATTAGACATCGCAAAGAAGAATAATAATGAAGAAATAATTGCTATATTAGAAGATCAACTGAAAAAATAAATGCCCCCTTCACCTGTTGTCTTTTTTTTGTTAAAAATATAAATTTAAATATATTGCACCTGTTGAGTTTGATTTAAAGTTAATTCCACTTGTCTTTGTTATACTACTACTATTATAATTTGGGCTAGAATAAGCGTTCTCTTCCAATCTATAATAAAAAGAAAATGTAGGTAGAATTTCTGTTGAAAGAGAAATTCTCGTATTAAAAACATATCTTAAGCCAATGACAGGCGCTATACCAGCGCTTATTGTCTGAAAACCCCTTGTTGATCTCAATGAATCATTATTATTATAATTTGTAGTATATGAATATCTATAATTTGAGGATAAATCAATACCGTAATAAAAAATTATTTTTTTAAAAATATTTTTGTACCATTCAATTCCTAATCTTATATCATAGCTAAATGATTTGTTTAATCTAGAAGAATTATTTGAACTTGATGTTAAATCAAAATTACCAGTTCTCATTCTTAAACCAAATCTAATTGCTTTATTATTTTTAAAATATTTTTTATAAGAAATTAAATATGGACTTGATCTCCAAATCACAACACCTATTTCATTTTTGTATTTATTTGATGAAGTTGTATCTTTATCGTTTTGCGCATAAATATCTATCTTAAAATTAATTATTATTAAAATTACTATTGCTGAATTAATGAAGTTTTTCATATCTCTTATTGCCCCATCTATATTTCCAAATAATTTACTAGGTAAAATATCATATGTTAATATCAGATTTGTTTGTTTACTAAAGTCTTGTGATAATAAATTGAATTAAAAGATTTAAAATAATAAGACAGGTAACCAATTTTTCCAGAAGCTTTTATAAAATTGTAAATTGTAAATGGGAAATGTAAAAATTACTTATTTCTTAATAGACAATGTATGAGGAATATTTCTGATTACCACATTGTTACTTATTTTTTCCAATTTATGGTCCTCGAATACAAGACTTTTGTTATTCACTATCCATTTTCCCCAGGTATTTTTGTTAGGGATTATATTATAATTCTCAACAACTTGATTTTGCTTAACATCATATACTTTGCTTTCCTTCCTTTCATTATTAGTAAACATAAAAAAATGGCCTTGATTATATACCCAACCAAAAGGTACTCCTATATCAAAGTGTGAAAACTCATCAATGATAGCATTCGTATGAGAGTTATATATTTGAAAACATGTTTTTCCATTTTGTAAAGGTGTATTGCATGATCCTTCTGATAAAGCTTCACCTGAATACAAAACATAATATTTGCCATCCGGTGAGAAATGAATAGACTTTACACCTGCATTTCCAACTTTTCTTGTATTACAATCATAACGTAATATTCTATTATTTGATTTTTCAGAAGGGACTACTTTTATGTATAATTCATTTTTATTTTGAGTTTGCAACCAATGTAAATCATACGGGTGTTTAATATTTTGCACTTGATATTTTTTCTTTGATGATATATCTAAAATATATAATTTATCAGATATAAACCCTATTCCGCCAAGAAAAAACTCCCCTGTTATATATGCTATTTTAGTACCATCTGGGCACCATACATATCTTCTAACATCATCATTAGTATAAACAATAGTTTTCCCATTAATATCAATAATTCTTAAAGAGTTTTTAGGTAATACCTGATATTTACCTTTCTCGAATATCCCTTTTTTATGTTCCAGGAATGCAATATAGTTATTTTGAGGGGATATCTTTACTCTACAAACAAGGTCTTTAGTAGTTTTATAAATGATATTTTCATTATTATCTATTAGATTTCTTTTAAATATTGCTTTTTTATTAGACAATTGTGTTCTAATTAAATAATCTTCATTTTGTGCAAATAAGATAATATGAACTAAAATAAAGTTAGTAATTAAAATTAGTACTTTCATGTTATTTAATTTTTATTGGACTAATAAACAGATTTTATGGTTTACTCAATCTTACTGTAAAATATGTTTCGTTACCCATCCTATCTTGTAAAAGCGAAGCAGCTACACCTAAATCTGATGCTGTAATTCCTAATGGTGCCAAAGCTACAAAAATTACTATTACTTTTGAATTTTTTTCTTTACATTCTGCAAGAAAATGTTTCATATATTGCTTTGTTTTAACAGTATCATGATCACCAGGGAAGAACTCAAGATTAACTGGCGTACCAGGAGCCAAACTATTTTCATATAAAACATCTACTTCTAAACCATTAAAGTGGCATAATATAGGAGAAACATCTCCACCATTTTCACTACTAAGAGCAATTACATTAAACATTTCACCAAAATTCACTTTATCAAGAGCCCGACCTGAATTTTCAACACAGTTAATCAATGTTAGTGTTCCCCAACTGACATCTGTGGGGACTGATGGAAAGGAACTTTGATATCCCTGACCAAGTACTAATGGTAATTTTATACTACCAGTAATAGTCCCTGTATTACAATAATCATCTTTCGCTAAACTTGGGTCATTATCGCAATCATTAATATTAAAATTGTGCTTGGCTTTATTTACACTATTTTTTTCTACATCGTCACTAATATTATCACCATCTCTATCAAAAACAGTTGGTTCCTTTCCACAAAATTTAGGATCTACTAAACCTTCCTGTTTACAACTAAATAATAATACACCAATAATTAATAGACCGCAGTAAATATACCACCAATGGTATTTTAATAATAAATTCATTTTTATTAATTTGTTAATATAAATTTCGCATTATCAATTATTACATTATTGTTACCTCTAAGCACTCCAAAATACAATCCCGGATGCCGGTCAGCAATATTTAGCTTAAATGTATGTCGCCCGCTTTCTAATTGCTTGTCACTAAAGATTGTCTTAATTCGCTTTCCCTGTACATCATAAATCCCGAATGTATAATTTCCATCGTCTTTTATATTTATTAATATGGAAGCCTCTCCTGAAAATGGATTAGGATATATCGTTACTATTTCATCCTGTATTATCTCTTCTGTTTGAGGTAAGTCTTTTTCGTCTTTTAAGAAAAAGTCTAAAAATGCTAATCTATCCTGTGTAACCCATACATAAAAGTCTTTATCCGGGTATGTTGCTCTTACTTCAGGTTTAACCAGATAATCTGCAAACTGCCGGTAACTCGTTAAATTAAAATCTTTTCCTTTTGCTAAGCGTGCGCTTATCAGATATGCATACACTGTATTTTTCAGCATAGATTCAAGGTAAGAACCTATAGTGTCATTATGGTTAAGATAATACCCTAATTCTAACTGATCAACTGCATTTCCGATAAGTGTTGAGATTTCATCGTAAGCTTTCTTGTGCAATCCTTTAGTAATTAGTCCGTTTATACCTTCATATTCCTTATGATATGAATGATCGTAGATCACTGAAGAATCTGCCTCAACGAATGCCAACCTTTGCAAAGATGGAACCCTGCCGGTACATATAAATGGTTCCGGGCCGGCATCTTGCTTAACCAGGAAGGGTACCACAACAAAAGTTATTAATCCTGTAGAAGGATCATATGGAGGATCAGCGATAATATCAATTATTGGTGCACCAATAATGCTGCCATGTTTCCAGTAATTACATCTATAATTAAAATCCGCGGCTTCTATATTGCCCGGGGGTACTAAATACGTAATATCTACATTATTATTAATAAATTTATTTTTACCAATTGACGCAAATGTTGTATTTGAAAAAATAATGGCATGCATATTATCTTCAAAGAGGTTGTTGCTATTATTAGCAATGTCAACGGTACCATTTAAATCCAGCACAGCAGCAGTATTGTCTTTAAAATCTGTATATTGGATTTTGGTGAAGGAATTATAACCATGTATAGCAATTTGATTATCCATGAATAATGGATTATCAACAGGCCTTCCTTTATAAACAGTTGAAGGGTGTCCTATAAATAATCGTGCATTGTTGGCATCAATTGCAATATCGTTATTTAAAAAGCTGCCGCCACGAACATCCAATCTCGCCAATGGCGCTACTGCTACTCCTACTGCTGTTAGATCGGGATCAAAGATCGGACCTTGATTAATAGTTGATTCAAATATACAATCTGCGACAATAGCCCTTCCGTTTATAACATGAACAGCTTTTCCCAGGTAATTTTCAAATCCACAGCCAATAAATTCTAATTCAGATGACGGTGTGCTGCTTTGATTTACGCCTCCCGTGTAATCACCGTCACAGCTTATCATATTATAGTTTTGGAAAGTACCGTCAAAATTGCAATCAATGGATGTTTTATATACTTTCTTTTTCATTATTAATTCTAAGTTAGAGCCGCATCCAAATTCAAAATCTTCATTTTCTGCAATATAAAAAGTAGGCTTGCTTATACTTAAAGTACATCCCGGGAGAAAAATTGTCTTTCCATTCCTAAGCGTAAAATTTATATCTTCCGGGGTGTCACCGCCAGGAACGAAAATGTTTTTGTAAATAATAAACGGTTTGTCTGTTTTATTATGGATCAGATCGGCAGGAGAAGCGTTGTCTGCGGTAAAATCATGGGTAATGCTTGATGGAATAAAATAAAATTCTATACTTTTTGTTTTTTGGAAATTACCACCCGGGCCTGAAGCAGTCATTGTAACAGAATATGTATTCCATCCAAAGTTTAATATGCTGTCTAAAGTATTTGCTAAGAAATTATGAGAATATCTGTTTGGAAAGAAAGAGCTTGTCTGCGTTTTAATGTCCTGCCCATTCAGTTTTATTTTTATTTCAGTCACCCCAAATCCGGCAGTAAGCGTATGCCTGAAAAACAATACATTATCATTAAGGTCTTGTTCAGCCATAGGCGCCTTTTCTATCACTTCTAAATCTGCAATATCAGGAAAGGGTTGTATTCTTTTGAATCCGGTATTTTGACCCCACCTGTTGGCCACTACCATTTCGTTGGCATTATTGGTAAACGTGTTTGAAGATACAGCATTTGGGAAAAATAATTCTTCATTCGTTTCACTTGTTCCGAAGCTGCCGCCTGAACCTAAATAAAATCCATCGTTTGAGAAAACATGAATTTTAGCTGCTTTTTTATCAGTGATATAAAAAGCATTGTTGCCGAGGTTATATCCTATATTGGTTAATGTAGAATTCACTTGGGGAAATGTTGAACTTACTATTAAATCTAATGCTGATGATGAAGCAAGACCATCTGTACTAAGTGAAATAATGGTATTTCTTCTTATATCTATTGCCAATATTACATTATGACCGCCAACTCTTGGTGAAGATTCAAATCTTTTAATACCAAATAAATCATGGGTTTGCCCTTTAAAATCAGTAAATTGATCTAAAATTCTTGGCCCATCAGCGCCAGGTTTTAACAGACCTGTATTAGGGTCCAAAATAAGCCGGTAAATAAGGTTGTTTAGCGCATTAGCTATGTATAAAACATTAGCATTATTTGTGGAAAAACCTGTAAGATCGGTGGCGCCATGTAAATTCAATCCAAAATTTGTATTACTAACAAGAATAAACTCCAATTCATCAGCATTATTTACAAAAAGCTTATATATTTTTATTGTTTGAGTATCTCTATCCAAAACATATAAGTATTGACCTAATATAAATACCGCCACCGGATCTGAAAATCCATCAATTATACGGATTCTATTATCTATAGAAGTATTTAGAACTACTCTTTCCCAAATTCTATCTAAAATTGCACCGGTTGGGAAATTTTTCAAATTACCATTAGCATCAGGGAGGGAGAATACTCCGGAAGCATCCTCTATATCAGCGTATAATCTAACAAAATTCCCATTAGCATCTTTCATATCATTATTATTTAAGTCTTGAATAGAAAGTACAAAGCCAGGTGAGTAAGTTTCTGTCTTAATAACTATTTGTAGGACTAATTGAGTAATAAATTCAGCAATTTCTTTTATGATATCACAAATAAATTCTGGAAATACAGCTACACAAGCTGTCCATAGAGGGTTAGTAATAGTTTGTGCTACGAGTTCTTCAACCTCAAAGCTAAATGAATAGGGTGAAAATTCCAGTTGCCGAAATGCTGTTGTATTAAAAAAATCGTCAGGAATTTCCTTATTTTCAATATTTGGATTTTCTCCCAGAATAAGATTGGGGTTAATTGGAGCTGATTGGTTTTCCCTGTTTTGCAATTTAATAAATACAAAACCTGATTGAGATTTTGGAGCGCATGGTGATCCTAATATATCTGGTACATCAATATCACCCGTCTCTCTGTTGCCGCTTTTATTAGTCTGAATATTTCCACTATACGTTATAGCATTGATGAAATATTGTTTAACAGTAGTATCATATACAGAAAGACAATTCAGCATCATAGAATTAGCAGGATCATCATCTTTACGCATTTCCAGTTCAATTAGATAATCACACCATGGATTTTGCGATTGAGCGGCAGCAGAATTTATATGACTTTTAATAAAGTGTTTAATAAAGAATTTCCCATTAATAGTACCTGTACTATCAATCATATCAAATTGTGAGCAAAAATTCGTATAGTTATTGTAATCATCAAACACTTCTCTTGTAACGTGCCATAAACCATTATCAAGGTAAGATTTCAGCCTTTCTACAGGTAACCTGGCAAGGTTTTCCTCATTAATTTGTATGGGGTCATAGATCAACCCATTTGGTCCACCCCCACCTAAAGGAGCAATGAAAGGTTTTGCACTAATAAATAAAATTAATACAATAAAAAATAGCAGAATATGGTTGTATTTCTTCATTGATAATTATAAGTTACAATTCAAAACATTTATTAAAAAACGTAATACCAAAACAAATCCTAATTTTATCGTTCATTTTATTAAACCTTGAGTCCACTCCGAAAAGTCCCTCAACTAATTAATTTGCCAATATACAAAAATAAAAACACATTGTCAAGTTTTTTTGCATTTATTTTCCGTTTGTAACCGTTGAATAGTCGGTTAGCTTTCTTTTATCCTATCTTTACACATCAGTTTCCCTGTCATAAATATTCATAAATCTCCATTCTGGATATGTTTTATTCAGGAATTGAGTAAATCTCACAAGATCATTTACATAATACCAGCAGTACTGTCCGGCTAATTTGCTAATACGATTCTTTCCTATTCGGAAAATCATTAGATTTCACATCTTCAATATAATTCTGCACCGCACCAGAGATCACTTGATAAAGATCGGCATATCTTCTCAAAAACCGGGGTTGAAATTCTTTGGTTATGCCAAGAAGGTCGTGGGTTACCAGCACCTGGCCGTCTATATCAGGGCCGGCACCGATGCCTATTACCGGGATGTTTAATTCGCTGCTGACTTTTTTGGCAAGCTTTGCCGGGATCTTTTCTAATATGAGTGCAAAGCATCCGCAATCCTCAATAATATGGGCATCTTCCATGAGTTTTTTTGCTTCAACTTTTTCTTTTGCCCTTACCGTATAAGTTCCGAATTTGTAAATAGATTGAGGTGTTAACCCAAGATGTCCCATCACGGGAATACCAGCAGATAAAATGCGTTCAATACAATCCTTCACTTCTGCGCCACCCTCTAATTTGATAGCATGCGCCTCTGCTTCCTTCATGATCCGGATTGATGATTCCAGGGCAATCTTGGAATTACCCTGATAGGAGCCAAAAGGAAGATCTACCACAACAAAAGCACGCTTTATTGCCCTTATCACAGAAGATGCGTGGTCGATCATTTGATCCAGGGTGATGGGTAAAGTTGTTTCATATCCATGGATTACATTGGCTGCCGAATCTCCCACCAGGATTACATCAATGCCCGAGTCATTCAATATCTGTGCCATTGAATAATCATAAGCAGTAAGCATGGAGATTTTCTCACCTCTTTTCTTCATTTCCTGAAGCTGGTGGGTGGTTACTCTTTTGATTTCAGGTTGTTTTTTAGCCATAATATTTTTTTTATAATCTATGTTTATTAATGCTTAACTGGAAAAATATCTTTCAAAGATGAAATTTTCAACAAAAATAACAAACCAATAATAAAAAATAACGCCAATGCAATAATACTAATGCGCATGCTCCCGGTAAGAGCTTCCAGGTATCCAAAACTGGCTGTTCCCAGCACTGTTGCAAGTTTCTCGGTTACATCATAAAAACTAAAATAACAAGCATGGTCCTGGGTTTCAGGCAGCATTTTCGAGTAGGTAGAGCGGGAAAGGGCCTGCATACCTCCCATCACAAATCCTACCAGGAAAGCCACCATTATAAAACCGGGTGCGTCATAAACAAAATAAACATAAATACAAATTCCTATCCAAATACAACAACAAGCAAAAAGTGCCTTGATATTTCCCACACGTCCTGAAAGATAAGAGAAGAAATAGGCGCCTGCAATAGCAACTATCTGTATAATCATAATTGTTACGATCAGGATACCTGTATCCAGGCCTAACTCCTTTTTGCCAAAACTTGCTGCCATGTACAGGACAGTCTGCAAACCTGCAATATAAAAGAAAAAAGCAAAAAGGAATGTTTTCAACCCTTTTAGCTCTTTGAGCTGTTTCCAAACCAACCCTAATTCCTTGTATCCGTTGAGCAAAATATTTCCCGCTGGCTTTCTGTTATAAACATTGCCAGGCAATCTTTTAAAAGTGATAGTAGAAAAACCGATCCACCAAATACCAACTGATAGAAATGAGATTTTGGCAGGGTTTTGTTCGTCAACAAAGCCGTACCATTCAGGTTTTAAAACCATAGAAAGATTAAAAGCCAATAGTATCATGCTTCCTGCATAACCGTAGGCATACCCTTTAGCGCTGATCTTATCATGATATTTGGGTTCTGCAATTTCGGGCAAGTAGGCATTATAAAAAACAATACTACCTGAAAAGCCAATACCAGCCAATACAAAAGCAATGACACCGAACTCTATATTAGTCCCATCAAACCAGGCCAAAGCAATGCATGACAATGCTCCCAAGTAAGCAAAAAACTGCATGAATCTTTTCTTGCTTCCCGTATAATCAGCAATGGAGGATAGCAAAGGAGAAATAGCTGCAATAAAGAGGAAAGAGAAAGATATTGCATAGGCATATAGTTCTGTATTAATAACCTCAACACCGAAGAATAAAACCAGGTCACTTTCCCCTGACTGGGTTACCTGATTGTAATAAATGGGGAAAATCGTAGCAGTAATAACTAAGGAATAGACAGAATTTGCCCAGTCGTAGAAGCACCAGGCGTTGATGACCTTTTTATCATTAAGACGCATAGCGCATAGCCCCGCCGGTAGAGACGTCCAAATTGGGCGTCTCTACCGGCGGGGCTATGCGCTTCACATTACCTGTTTCTTAATAGCAGCATAATTAAGCTTCCGGGCATTGGCTTCCCGTAATTGCTGCTTCACATCAGAGACTATGCCCATTTTCGCCTCCTTATCTACTTTTATAGATATGGTGATCTGGTCTCTTTCAGCTTCACTTAATTTATCTTTTTGCTCTGCGATAAAGCGAGGGATATCTCTGGGTTCTATCAGCACATCATTTACCTGGATACGCGGTTCGCTGCCAAACGCAGGATTATTGGGTTTACCGATATAAATGTAGCTTACGAGTGATTTTCTTTCCAGTTTCTGTAATTGGGTTGCATGGGGGAGCTTTTGTTTTACCAATAGTTCCGTTTCACGCAATACCGTGGTCACCATAAAGAAAAACAGAAGAATAAAAATAATATCAGGCAATGCGCTTGTAGGAATTTCCTGCGAAGTAGATGATTTTTTGGTAAATTTAGCCATAATTAAACACAGATTACACAGATTAAATCATAGATTACACAGATGAAAAAATCTTAATGATAATTCCCCAATTTTAAATCCCATAATCCGTAGGTTCTGCCTCCGATATCTGCAATGGGTATTCCCTTCGGGCTTTATCATACATAGCTTTGTCACCTTTATTTTTTTTATTTAGCCTGAGATATTTCTCTACTGTAATACCTAAAAATTCTGCTCTTAGTTCATGATAAGCAGTTTTGATCTCATCTATTACGTTGATATACATGTCATAACTGGTCCCCCTGTCTGCCTTAATAGACACCACGGCATCCTTGGGGCTGTCAGAAAGTCTCGGGTTACGTTTCCGGTTAGCTAAAAACTCTTTTGTTTTTTCTTTTAATAGTGATACGTCCATTCTTTCTTCCTCAACCAACAGCATGTCTTTTGAGTTGATCAAAACCTTCCAGATATTTCTCTGTTTCATTTTAATTTCCGGGGGCGGCTCATCCGGATCTATCTTGGGAGGCAAAAGGATAGGAAGCCCTTTATCCGTAGCAATAGTGGTGACCATAAGGAAAAAAACCAACAACAAAAAAGCGATGTCGGCCATGGTGCTGGCGTTGATCGTTGCGGATCCTCTTGATTTTCTTTTGATCATTTGTATTAAATAAAAAAACGATCCCGAGTACCCGGGATCAACAGCCGCTTACTTTTTGAAAAATCTGGCTATTAATTCAGAATAAAAAATTCCGATAATGGCAAAGAATGTCAAAATATACATCATTATGAGTACCCCACCGATCAATTTAGATTCTGTAGCGCCAACTTCAAATTTGGCATACAAATCGGTTACTTCATTACCTGAAATTACCCAGCAGATCAAATAGAGTACTAAAGATAATCCAACAACAATACCTGCAGGCTTTCTAAGTTTAGGCTGTTCCTTTAATTGCCTAAGGAAGAATCCTATCGCTAACAATACACATCCTAAAAACAGGATATAGCCTATAATAATAATTAAGTCTACCATAGTATTAGTAGTTATTAGTTAGTGGTTTTTAGTTATGATTATTTACCCCCACACCAAAAGTTTTGTTGAGGGGGTTTAGTTATTGGTTTTAGTTTATTAGTCTTTTTACCATAACCTTTTTATATCATAATCATCAAAAAGTTTGTCTTTGCTAACTATCGTCATATTTTCCATTTTCGCTTGTGATATAATTAATCTATCAAATGGATCTTTATGATGAAATTCTAATTTACTAACCTCTAAAGTATGTTCAAAGTTAATTGATAAAATTTCTATACCTTTTTCATTTACATAAGAAATTACTTCTTTATAAGGCTTTTTCAGTTTAAGTCTCCCAATACTTATTTTGATTGACATTTCCCACAAACTGGCAATACTTAAAATGATAATATTGTCAGGGTTTTCTATCTCTTCTTTTGCCTTTCCACTTAATTTTTTGTCATCTTCAACAAACCAAATAAAAGCGTGTGTATCTAACAATAATCTCATCACATATAATCCTTAAAGTCTTCCAAAGGCTCATCAAAATCATCAGACATTATAAAAGTGCCTTTTAAACAACCAGCTTTAAGTGAATGCTTTTTTTTCTTTTTTTTATCCTTTTGTAAAAGAAAATCCACAAAGTCAAAGACTTCCACTTTTAAGTTTTCGGGTAATGAATTTACTTTCGTATATAATAATGTATTGTCCATAAGGCAATTCAATTTTATTAACAGTAAATTTATCCTTTTATTTTGAATTTAAAAAGCATATCAACCAATGAAATTGAAGCGTCTTCCATCTGGTTTACTATGGCGTCAATTTTACTTACACAATAATTGTAAAAAAGCTGTAGAATAACTGCAACGATCAAACCACCAACAGTGGTTAACAGGGCTACCTTAATACCTCCTGCAACCAGAGAAGGTGAAATATCACCTGCTGCTTCAATAGCATCAAACGCCTGGATCATACCGATAACCGTACCCATGAACCCAAGCATAGGGGCAAGAGAAATAAATAAAGATATCCAGACTAATCCTTTTTCCAGCTTGCCCATTTCCACAGAACCATAAGAGATAATTGATTTTTCAACCATTTCTATCCCTTCAGAAATTCTCATCAGCCCCTGTGTAAAAATAGATGCAACAGGACCTTTTGTACCTGAACATATATCTTTAGCTGCCTGCACTCCTCCGCTTTGCAAAGCGCTCTCTACTTCCTTTAAAAGTTTATCCGTATTGGTTGTTGCAAGGTTGAGGGTAATGATCCTTTCAATTGCGATTCCCAGGCCAATGATCAGGCATAACAGTACAATGCCCATAAACTCGGGTCCACCTTCAATAAACTTCTCTTTTAACATCTGGTGAAAATTTGGTTCTTCCTGGGGGGGCTCCGGTTCTTGTACAAACGCTTCTTCTTCAGCCGCAGCTTCTTCGGGCTGCTCTTCAAGAGCCGCAGTATCAGTGAACAAAGTATCACCTTCTTCCATAGTTGCTTCATTCGTATCTGTTCCCTCATCCTGTGCGAAGGAAACGAAGCAGTTACCAAATGTCAAAACACCTGATAAGATCAATAATGCAAATAAGTTTTTCATAGAAATATTTATTAGTTAATTATTAGTTCGTTATATTCAATGCACCCCCCCTAATCCCCCCCGGGTTACTCGGGGAGACAGGCGGTATTAGCATCTGTGAAAGCGGAGAGAAAGGGATTCGAACCCTTGGTGCCCTTGTGGGGCACACCCGCTTTCCAAGCGAGCGCCTTCGACCACTCGGCCACCTCTCCACTATTATTTATTGATTTTTAGATTTTTTGATTTAGTAATTATCAATAAATCACCAAATCCACAAATCACAAAATGAATTGGCGGCACAAATAAATCACAAAAAATATCTTTATGCAAGTTTTTTTTGATTTTTAATCAATTATTCCATAAACCTGTTTATCGTCTTCACTGAGTTGGAAAACAATGCCTCTTACTTTCTCAACGTTTATTTTATGTAAAACATCTTCTACCGATACCGGCATTAATCGGGCAGTATGGTCTTTGGAAGCAGATAAGATATAGCTACCATCAGAGGAGAATTGCGCTACAGTTACCGCTGCTTTATAGCCAGGGAATAATTGGAGTTCATTACCTTGCAAATCCCATATTCTCACAGTGTTGTCGTTTGAACCAGTAACTATATATTTACTATCAGGTGAAAAATTTACATCATTGAGTCCACTCCAAAAAGCATGCACTGAACGAAGTGAACGTGTCAAAAAATAAAAATTTAACCGCAAAGGCAAAGACGCAAAGTTGTAATTGTTTGATTATCAACTACATTTTTTTTCAAATCTTTGCGTCTTAGCCCCGAGTACTCGGGGGTGAAAAAATACTTTTTGGAGTGGACTCAATGGTAGTAATGATGCTGAGTATAACTGCAATGATACAAAGAGAAGTAATTGCTCTGATGAAAGTTGTCCTTTGTTTCTTCTTTTTGTTTATTTCCTGCTCACTTTCAGAAAGAAATTCATGGATATTATCCAATTGCTCTTCTGCAATGCTTTTACCAATATTATCTGTATCAATATTGGGTGGATGTAGCGCTTTTTCCATACTGAGATTTCCAAAGGTTACCTATCTCTGGTCATTAAATATTCGTCATCCGCCTGTCCCCCCGAGTTACTCGGGGGGGACAAAGTCGGGATAAATCGTCATTCGTAAATTCCATAAAGTTTCTTATCATCTTCTGTCATCTGCCATACCTCGCCTCTCACCTTCTCTACATTGATTTTGTGGAGGGCGTTTTTTGCAAAAACAGGCATTAACAGAGCTTTATGATCATTAGAAGCAGAAAGAATATAGTTATCGTTCGGAGAAAAAGAAACCATAAAAACTAATGAGGTATGACCTGTAATAATTTGTAGTTCATTTCCGTTCATATCCCATATACGAACAGTCTTATCATTGGAACCTGTAACCAAATATTGACCATCATTAGAAAAATCAATATCATTCACTATATCAGTGTGGCCCTTTAATATTTTAATTGCATTTCCTTTCATATCCCAGATAATTGCAGTTTTATCAGCAGATGTGGTAGCAAAGAATTGATCATCTTTTGAAAATGTAAGTTCTTTAATTTGTTCGGAGTGCCCTTTAAACTTCTTAACGAGTTTTAGTTCTTCTAAATATTTATCAAAATACCAGAGCCGGTTCGATAAATCATCTATAAGAGCAATAATATATTTACCATTTAGGGAAAAATGAACAGAACTTATTCGCGCAGAGAATCCATTAACAGTTTTAATTAATCTTAGTTTTTGAGGTAAAGTATTTCCAATGATTTCGTAAATTGAGAAAGAAGTATCAACACCCACGAAAGCTGTTGTAATCAAATATCTTCCATCGTTTGAAAAGCTCGCATGTTGTGTAATATATAGTTTCATAAGTTCTCCTCCCTCCAAATCCCAGAATCTTACAATATTCTCATCTTCTCCACCGCCAGTAATGAAATATTGCCCATTAGGTGCAAACTTTGCATACCATATCTTATCTTTATGCCCTTTATAAGACCTCAAATATTGACCATTTAAATCCCAAAGTCTTGCTATTTTGTCAGAAGAAACAGTAAGAATATACTTCATATCAGGCGAGAAATCAGCAATATGGATGTTATAGGGCTCAGAATTATTAATAATGTGCAGCAAATTTCCTTTGTTGTCTCTTAATTGAGCATTTTTACCTATAGTAAGAATGTATTGTCCATCTGCTGAATATCCGGCATATTCCAGCCAGCCAAAATGCCCGGTAATTACAGGGTTTTCTTCAGGGTAAATATTCCAGATGCGAACTGTATTATCCGTTGATGATGTAACGACCAGTTTACCGTTTGGTGAGAAGTTAGCGTCTAACAATAAAGCATTATGCCCTTTTAATGTTTGCAACCTGTTACCTTGCAAATCCCAGAGTATAGCTAAACCATCTGAGGAAATTGTTATAATTGTATGGCCATCAGGAGAAAATATTGCCTTACATACCCATGCCGAATGACCTTTCAAAACATGTTTTATATTTCCCTGAATATCCCAAATAATTGCTGTTTTGTCAACAGAACCAGTAACAATATATTTTCCATCGGGTGAAAAATCTGCATATAGCGTTCCCCCATTATGTCCTTTTAAAAATGTTACCTGGCCAGATTCTAAATTCCAAAGCCTTGGATAATCAGCTCCTGTAGTTACAATATATTTTCCATTCAGCGAAAATGTAGCATTAACTCGTCTGCTAAAATTTAGAAACTCCAATCTTTTTATTTCGTTACCCTTCAAATCCCAAATTCTAACAGTATTATCATAAGATGCTGTCAATATTGATAACCCATCAGGGGCAAATTTTGCACATCTTATTCTTGCATTGTGCCCTATTAAAATTTGTAACTCCTTGCCATTGATCCCCCATAAACGGGCAGTTGTATCTTCTGCTGCTGTTAACAATAATTTATCATCCGGAGAAAAATATACTGAATTCACATATCCCCTATGACCTTTTAGTAAAATCAGCTCATCACCTAAAGTTTCAGATAAACTAACAGTATAGTCCTGCTGAGCAGCAATAATATATTTACCGTCATGTGAAATGTCAACAACTTCATGCTCATCCCAGCTTGTGATACGAACATCATGTTTACGTAATTCATTCCCTTTTATATTCCATACTCCAATAGTTGCATCTTTTGAAACTGAAACTACATATTTACTATCTGGAGTAAACCTAACTCTATTCACTTGCTTTTCATGTCCTTTTAGAAGCGTATAAAAAGGCACTTTAGAATACGAAGCCATTAAAACCTCCTTTGCAAGTTTGCCCTGATAAATATTATAGGCTTGTTCTGCCAATCTAAAACTAAGGGTAGGATCATTATCCAACACTCTGTATGCTTTAGTGGCTATTTCATTAGACTTAGCGCTGATCTTAATATCTTCCTTTAATTTCATTACCCAGAAAAATCCCACAGAAGCAATCAACAATAGCACACAAATCACTCCAACAACGGCCTTCACCAGTTTTTTCTTTCGGTTTATATTCGCCCTGCTTACCCTCAAATATTCCTTAATATCCTCATAATGCTCTGCTGTTTTCATAGGTTTTTTTTCAACTTCTATCTCCTCTTTGCTATCCATATATCGCTTCAGCCATGCAATGGGATTTACTTCAAAGCTGTTGAACCACCTTTCAAAATAATTTAAAGCCCCGGCAGAAAGTAAAAGTTCTTTAGGCTTTTTATTTTTCAACCATTTATGAAGCTGGTTGCACAAATCCCGGTATATGATCACGCGCTCATGCTGCTCCCTTGCCCACTGTTCCAGCTTCGTCCAGTTGCGCATGAGGGCTTCATGGGTAATGTCAAGGACAGTCGTGAGGCGCAGATTTTTCGATGCCGGGTCTTTGCTAATGAAGGGGCGCAGGAAGGTATTGCCCTGGATGCGGAAGATGTCAAGCACACGGGCTACTTTCTCACGTTCGTTTTTTTTGTAACCAAGCATTTCAATAATTTCCTGCAAGGAGGTGAGGCTCCGGACTGCCCGGTTCTCATCTATTTTGGTCAGACATTGGAAGGCTACTTTTATGATGTGCTGTGCTTTTTGTTTACTAAGGCGCCTGTCGCTGCCACTTACTTTATTATAATATTCATGAGTCGTATCGTACAGGCGGTTGGCGTGGATGTCCAGCACATTGCGAAGCGAAGGGTTTTTGTATGCATTTTGAAGATTAACGGGCTGTTCTTTCAGCCACTGCTCAAACCGCTGCTGGTCTTTTTCCGGGAGGTTTTCTTTGGGAAAGCCTCCTACCATTGCATAATGGATAAGATCCATCTCCTCTGTTCCCCTGCCCGAAACTTCGTAGATCTGGTAAAGGCAATGCTGCAGGATTGGCAACATGTCTGTACCTACATCACCTGTTATTTCATTCATCAAGAACTGTAGAAGACGTTCTGAAATTTTAATACCAGCCAGCTTTGCAGGTTCGCTGATGGCTTCCAGTATATGCTGCTTGCTCAATCTTCCCAAAAATTTCTGACTTTGTTCAATCATCTCAGGCAGTGCCTGAAAAGCATTGCAATTCCCAAAAAAGTCACTGCGCATCGTGCAGACCACATACACAGGCAGGTTTTCTTTTTGTGCTACACGAATGGTTTCCAGAAGCAATTGTACCATATGCTGTGCCTGCTCTGTGGCAACTCCTGTGTTGGGATTGTAGTTTTCTTCGTTGGTGAAAAATTCTTCAAATTGATCAGCTAATATCAATAGATTGGCTTTTTTGGATTTTTGAATTTCGGATTTATATAGGGGGGAATCTTTATACAAATCAACTAAAGCAGAAAACCCATGTTTCAACTTACTTTCAACCTTATCTGTATCATGGATACCCAGTTTGTCAGAGAGCTCATGCGATAAATTCCTCAGTGGGTCTCTTTTCGGACGAAAGTCAGCAATCACCCAGTTGGTAAATTCAGCTTTCAAAAAACCAGCCCTGGCATGCGGAATCAACCCTGCAAATATCAGCGATGACTTGCCATCCCCCGATGAGCCGGTGACCATCAGGAAGTGGTGCTTTTTCAACTTTTTTGTGATTTCGTCTAAATATTCATCCCTTCCTTTGAAGTAGAGGGACTCTTCTTCGTTGAAGGAGCGGGGGCCAGGGTAAGGGGAGGGAATTGAAGATTGAAGATTGAAGATTGAAGATATTGGATTCATGTTCTCAAGTAATTCTAATTTTTAACCACTAATTACACTAATTAGTGTCTGTCTATAAAGTCGAATGTTTAATATATTATAGTAAAAACATAACTTCGTAAGTTGATTAAAAAGTCGGCAGTCCACAGTCGGCAGTCAGCAAATTTGCCGACTGCCGACTGCCGACTGCCAACTTAATGTTGAAACTTTGGATTTTCATTAACGAATATTTTTGACATTATAGACAGCCACTAATTACTCAAAATTAATTAGTGAAATTCGTGGTCTCTATTTCTCTACTCAATAATCAATTTCTTAACTAAAGAATCAGTTTTGTCGCTCAATTTTAAAAAATACAACCCTGGCTTTAAATCTTTTACTTCAATTTTTATTAGATTATCATAAAATAGATTAATCTTGTCCTTATACAATACTTTACCATGATTATTTAATAGTATAATAGATAGATCATCCGTCTTCCAAAACTCTATTTTTAGTTCAATATAATTTTCAGCAGGGTTTGGATATAAATTGATTTTAAAACCTGATGAGTGGAGATTTTGGGAAGGGATCCCTGTTTGAATATTTATGCCGCTAATAGCGGTAGCGATGTGCTGAATACCTGCAAGCGCTGCAATGGTTGCAACTGTGGCTTTGATCACGTTGCTCATAAATGTAAAATTGAGTGCTCCTAAAGTATCATTGGCTGTATGGTAATTTTGGTTCCTGAAGTCTGCGCCATCTGTAAGCATAAGCGCTTTATACCCCCCGTCCCAAAACCTGGCGTGATCGCTTCTTCTGAAATCCGGTGCAATTTCCCCATTTCCCGGTAAAGCCATTGAGATCACCTTTAGATCAGGTACATATATTGCTGCACAGCTATCAAATTTAGCTCTTAATGTGTCTGAATAGATGTTTGCTACATTGGCTAAAAAGTTACCTCTAAAGCTATCAGCAACCAGCACATTGTATTGATCGGGGAACAACAAATTAAAATCTGCAGGTACCGTTTGGCTATAGGGATCATTGGAATAGTAACCGATCATTTCATAGTTGATCACTCCCTGAATCGTTTCAAAACTATCAATGCCACCGTTAAATACATATTGATAGCTACCTAATAAATAGGGTGATTGTTCTTCCAGGTCAAAACCTATAAACTTAATAGTGTGCTTGAAATTGTAATTAGATAAAATTCGGGAAACTTCCAGGAACCCTGCTACTCCGGAGCCGTTATCATCAGCCCCGGGGGTTATGGCTATTCCATCGAAATGGGCATCCACGATATATGTTTGGGTTTCATCCTCATGGCCCTGTAATCTGCCAATGATATTATGAGCCGTATCACCGGAATTAATAAACTCTTGTCTGCTGGTCTGGAGTCCATATTTTGCAAATCTGCTTTCTATGGTGTCTTTAACTTCTTTAATATGAACCGGGCCGGCTGTGTAATGCCGTATTCCCTGTATAAAGGTAAGATCAACCAATAAATTCATGCTATCTACCTGATCTACTAATTCTTGTATATTTATTTCAAACAGATCATCGGCTATCAGCTTTACCTTATAAAAACTATTGATAGTATCGTTGTAATTCCAGAAAATTTGTTTCCCAGTCTCAGGAATAATTGGGTAACCAACATCTCCTGTTGCACTATCAGTATTTACAAGCCAGGTTTGCCCTCCATTATCAGAAACTTTAAATATTACTTCCAAACTATCCGAATCTACATCTGCCAGGTCGTAGGTGATGATAATTTGAGTATTGTTGGTATTGGTATCTGCAGAAATAATATTGATAACAGGCAATTGATTTTGTGCCTTGGTTATGGCTGCCATAATAAAGAATAAAAAAAAGGCTGATGGTAATTTCTTTTTTAGTTTCATTTTATTCTAATTAGTAGTATTAAGCGATTAATATCCCCGTAAATATATTATATTTACAAGTATTATTCAATAAGTCTATAGATCTTTTTGTCATCTTCACTCAGTTCCCAAACATTTCCTCTTACTTTTTCAATGTTGATCTTTTTAATGAGATCCTCAACAGAAACGGGCATGACACATGCTGTATTATCAACTGAAGCAGTGCTTATGTATTTTCCATCCGGAGAGAAGTTTATTCTCCAAATTGGCGCTTTATGTGTTCTGAACACCTGTATTTCCTTTCCTGTCAAATCCCATATCTTTGCAGTATTATCAGCAGAAACAGTAGCAATATAATTGCCATCCGGAGAAAATACGGCATCATTGACAATTGCAATATGTCTTAAAACCAATAATTCCTTGCCATTCATATCCCAAACCCTTGCAGTACCATCATCAGCTGCTGAAACGATATATTTACTGTTATAAGAAATATCTATGCGGAATACACCCAACGTATGACCTTCTAAAACATGCAAAATATTGCCGTCTTTATCCCAAATTCGCAGCGTATTATCATTTGAGGCTGTTATTATATATTTACCATCAGGAGAAAATTTTACATACCAGACAATAGCTTTATGACCTTTCATGGTTTTTAAACAATTTCCCTTTAAATCCCAGAGGCGCGCTGTTTTATCCCTAGATGCAGTAACTAAATACTTTGCATCTGGTGAAAAATCAACGGATGAGACCGCCTCCGTATGGCCTGTTAACACTTTTAAACTATCTCCATTAATATCCCAAATCCGGGCAGTATTGTCCCGCGATGTTGTAACAATATACTTTCCATCCGGAGAAAATTTTACAACATAAATCTGTTTAATATGACCTTTTAAAATTTTAATTAATTTTCCACTGATATCCCATAGCTTTACGGTATTATCAGAACTTGCAGTTAAAAAATACCTGCTATCACTAGAAAAATCAGCTCCCTCGCCACTAAAATTTTGATTATAATTCTTGATAACCTGTAATTGATCACCTTTTCGGTTCCAGAGACGGGCTGTATGGACATCTCTTGATGCCGTTAGAATATATTTACCATCAGGAGAAAATTTCACTACCAATAAAGTTGCTTTATGCCCTTTGAGTACGGGGTTTTCCTCCATTTGTAAATTCCATATACATGCGGTATTGTCAGCTGATGAAGCAGCCAATTTACTTCCATCCGGGAAAAAGTTCACCCCTGTATTATTCCATGTATTTCTCTTTAAGAAAAATATTTCATCTCCATTCATATCCCAAATTTTAATTTTATGATCACTTGAAACTGTAACAATATTTTTTCCATCGGGTGAAAATTTAGCTCTTCGTATTTCACCTGTATGACCGTTTACAACTTTTAAACAATTTCCATTAATATCCCATATTCTAAAAGAATGGTCAGCTAAAGCAGTTACTATAGATTTACTATCAGGGGAAAAATCAGCAGCATAGATAACGGCAGTGTGTCCTTTTAAAATAATTAATTCTTTTCCCTGCAGATCCCACAAGCGTGCTGTACCATCATGAGACGCGGTTAATATATGTTTTCCATCCGGGGAAAATTTCGCTAAATTTAGAGCTGCCGAATGTCCTTTTAATATTGTTAATTGATTTCCCTTAATATCCCATAGCTTTGCAGTTTTATCCCTCGATGCTGTTACAATGTATTTTCCATCAGGAAAAAAACAGGCATCGTTTATGTACTTTTCGTGCCCCTTTAAATTATGTATTACATTTCCTTTGAAATCCCAAATCCCTACTGTGTTAGTATATATTGTGAGAATATAGTTATTAGTTGGAGAAAAATAAGCTGCATGAACCTTACTATTATGTCTCATTATCTGTAAGCACTTTCCATTTAAATCCCACAAACGTGCTGTGCTATCATCTGAGGCGGAGATAATATATTTTCCATCAGGAGAAAAATTACCTGTATGAATTCTTTCTTTGTGTCCTTTAAGGATTTTTAATAAATTTCCTTTACCATTCCATAGTCTCAAAGTTTGATCAAAAGATGCTGTAACTACATATTTCCCATCAAATGAAACGTTTACATCACTCACAACCAGGTTATGACCCCTGAGAGAATTATAAAAAGGAGGTCTTGCATACGCTGACATTAACACCTGTTTGGCTAAATTGGTTGGATAAATTTTATAGGCTTGTTCCGCAAGCCTAAAACTAAGTGTTGGATCATCGTCTAGAGTCATATATGCTTCCGTAGCAAGTTCATTGGACCTGGAAATATTTTGTATTGTATTTTGAAGTTGTACAGCCCTGTTTTTCTGCATATTTGCCCAGAAAAACCCAACGGTAGCAATTAACAATAGCAAAGAAATTACAGCCACAACTACCTTTGCCAGCTTCCTCTTCCTGTTAATATTTTCCCTGCTCGCCCTCAAATATTCCTTAATATCTTCCAGATGCTGCTTCACAAAGACATCATCCGTTTGATCGCTTAGATCGGCCTGACGGTTTGTTGGTTCCACATACCGCCTCAACCACACAACCTTGGCAACATAAAAACTATCATACCATTTCTCAAAATAATTCAGCGAACCACCAGAGAGCAAATGCTCTTTAGCTTTTTCATTCTTCTGCCACTTCTCCAACTGTGCACAAAGGTCTCTATAAATGATCACCCGCTCATGCTCCTCCCATGCCCATTCCTCCAGTTTTTTCCAATTACGCATCAATGCTTCGTGGGTGATGTCTAAAACAGTGGTGAGGCGCAGGTCTTTCGTTGCCGGGTCTTTGGTGATGAAGGGGCGCAGGAAGGTGTTGCCCTGTATGCGGAAGATATCAAGCACTCTGGCAACTTTTTCACGGTCAGCTTTTTTGTAGCCAAGCATTTCAATAATTTCCTGTAGCGAAATGAGGCTACGTACCGCACGGTTTTCATCCATCTTGGTCAAGCACTGGAAGGCTACTTTTATTATATACTGTGTTTCTTGTTTGGTAATGCGCCTGTCGCTGCCACTTACTTTATTATAATATTCATGAGTCGTATCGTACAGGCGGTTGGCGTGGATGTCCAGCACATTGCGAAGCGAAGGGTTTTTGTATGCATTTTGAAGATTAACGGGCTGTTCTTTCAGCCACTGCTCAAACCGCTGCTGGTCTTTTTCCGGGAGGTTTTCTTTGGGAAAGCCTCCTACCATTGCATAATGGATCATGTCCATCTCTTCCGCACCTTTGCCGGATACTTCATATATCTGATACAGACAATGCTGAAGTATAGGAAGCATATCTGTACCAACATCACCGGTAATCTCATTCATGAGCATTTGCAGCAATCGCTCTGAGATTTTGATCCCTGCCAGCTTTGCTGGTTCGCTTATGGCTTCCAGTATGTGCTGCTTGCTCAATCTTCCAAGAAACTTCTGGCTTTGTTCAATCATCTCAGGCAAATCCTGAAAAGCATTGCAATTCCCAAAAAAGTCACTGCGCATCGTGCAGACTACGTATACAGGGATGTTTTCTTTCTGTGCTATTTTTACTGTTTCCAGTAATAACTGCACTGTCATTTGTGCCTGATGTGTTGCAACCCCGGTATTTGTATCGTAATTTTCTTCATTGGTGAAAAATTCTTCAAACTGGTCTGCAAGTATCAGCAGGTTGGTGCCTTTTCCCCCTTTTTCATTATACAGAGCAGAGGTTTTATAGAGGTCAACCAGTGCAGAGAATCCAAGGGTGAGTTGATGTTCCACTTTTTCACTATCGTTAATGCCCAATTTTGTACTGATTGCAACCGATAAATTTCTTAAAGGATCACGTTTGGGGCGAAAGTGTGCAAAAACCCAATTTGTATATCGTGTTTTTAAAAAACCGGCTCTTGCATGTGCCACCAATCCCGCAAATATCAGCGAGGACTTCCCATCACCTGATGAACCTGTGACCATCAGGAAGTGGTGTTTTTCAAGCTTTTTGGTCATCTCATCCAGATATTGGTCTCTGCCTTTGAAGTAGAGGGATTCGTCTTCGTTGAAGGAGCGGGGGCCGGGGTAGGGGCCCGGAATTGATGATTTATTATTTATTATTTTTGACTGATTATTTGTCATTGTTCATTCGATAGTTATATAGTTGTCATTCAGTAGTCATTCAATGGTCATTTGTCATTGTCATAATCATTCGTAAACCGTAATTCGTCAATCGTAAATTCCATAAACTTGTTTATCATCTTCACTAAGTTGGAAAACAGTTCCTCTTACTTTTTCAACATTAATTTTATGCAAAACATTTTCTATAGAAACCGGCATTAAACGAGCCGTATGATCATTTGAAGCAGATAAAATATAGCTGCCGTCAGAGGAAAACTGCACTTTTGTTACTGCAGCTTTATGTCCCGGGAATAATTGAAGTTCATTGCCTTCCAAATCCCATAATCGTATTGTATTGTCGTTTGAACCGGTAACTATAAACTTACTATCATGTGAGAAATTGGCATCGTTTACCGAGTCTGAATGTCCTTTTAACATGACTTTTAAGTTCCCTTTTCTATCCCAAATGAAAACTATATTATTCTGTAATATGGTTAAAAACATCCTACTATCAGGCGAAAAAAGCGTGAATGTGACCTTGGAGGGGTGTTTGTATATTTGAATTGGATTTATAGCTGTACTTTTAATATCATTAAAATCCCACAGCCGGGCGATGCTATCTTCTGAGGTAGTAACAATCCATTGATTATCGGGGGAAAATTCTGCCGAGGTAATTGCTGTACCTGACAGGTGTATTTTTTTTATTTCTTTATAATATAATGAATCATTTTTTATTCTCTTTTCCCATAAATAAAATGAGCTGTCAGAAGAAACAATAGAGATATATTGATAGCTGTGAGAAGTATTATAGCTAAGAACATCATCAAATACCTGCAATTTTATTCCATTTGTATCCCAAAGAAAAACATTATTATTGGTTGAAGACCATGTTGTAATGTATTTATTATCCGGAGAAATAGTGAGTTTATCTATAAAACCTGTTTGTTCTTCAAACACGCTGATTTGAAACCCCTCTAAATTCCATAAACGAGTTTCCTGAGAAGTTGAGGCAAATATCTTACTATTTGGAAAAAAATTTACAACATTTACACTATAATGATTATGACCTTTCATAATTTGTAACAATTTTCCGCCAATATCCCACAACCTTGCAGTATAATCCCACCCTGCCGTAATAATATATTTTCCATCAGGAGAAAAATTAGCATCCACAACGTAAGCCGTATGTCCCTTAAATGCAGGGCTTTCCTTTAGCTGGATATTCCAGATGCGGGCAGTTTGGTCACCAGAGGCAGTAACAACATATTTGCCATCAGGTGAGAAATTAGCCGATAAAACCTGAGAGGTATGTCCTTTGAGCACCATCAACTCTGTTCCATTCAGGTCCCAGAGGCGGGCGGTGCCATCATCTGAGGCTGTTACAATAAATTTTCCATCTGGTGAAAATTTTATTGACCAAATATGGGCTGTATGTCCTGTCGTTATTAATTTAGTATCTTTACTTTTAAAATCAAAAATGTGTAAATTATTATCACCATAATGAGAAATCAAAATAAATTTATCATCAGAGGAAAATATAGCATTAAAAGCCTTAGCTGTTTTTATCATTATACTGGATAATAATTTGCCCTTTAAATCCCATAATCCGGCAGTACTATCCCATGATGCTGTAATAATAAAGTTACTATTATTTGAAAAACCAGCATCATAAACAGTTGCCTTATGATTTAAAATATTCAATTCCTTCCCCTCCAAATCCCAAATCCTCGCTGTTTTGTCACCTGAAGCTGTAAGAATGTACTTTCCGTTGGGTGAAAATTTTGCCAATCGCAACCCTTTCTCATGCCCCTCAAACCTCACCAACTCATTGCTTTCCATGTCCCATAGCCGGGCGGTTTTGTCAGAAGAAGCAGTGAGAATGAGGTAACCATCGAAGGACTGTTTAGTCGGAGCCCGACCGGGAGTCGGACTCCGACTGTGACGGTAAGGCGAAAAACATGCTGAACTTACTGCTCTATCGTGCTTCATGATGGCGAGGCAGTTGCCTTGCAGGTCCCAGAGGCGGGCGGTGCTATCGCGTGAAGCGGTTACGATATATTTGCTATTGAATGAAAAATTGATAGTTCCGTCTCCATTAGGCAACGGTGCTGTGTGTCCTTTTAAAATATGAAGTAAATTACCTTTATTATCCCACAACCTAAAATCATTATCTTTTGCTCCGGTAATTATATATTTACCGTCAGGTGAAAATTTTGCATTTCTAAGACCCTCTGTATGCTCTTTTAACACCTGATAAAACGGCATCTCACCATAAGCCGCCATGATTACCTGCTTTGCCAATGGCGTAGGATATATCTTGTATGCCTCCTCTGCGAGGCGAAATGCCAGGGTGGGGTCTTTTTCTAATGACATATAGGCTTTTGTAGCTATCTGGTTTGATTTTGAAGTGATCTCTATTAGTAGTTTGTTTTTTAATGCCTCACCCCTTTCGGTAAAAGCCCAGATAAAAGCTAAAATTGCAATGACGCACAGAGAAGATATAGTAATGATAAATGCGTTTTTAAGTCTTTTTCGCCTGTTTATCTCTTGTTCACTCTTGGTTAAAAACTCATTGATATCAAGGATTTGCTGTATCGAGATCTTGTCAAGCTCACTTTCATCGTAGAGAATATTAGTGCTCGCAACTACATTTTGTTCTATATTCATCTTAATTAAATAATATGACTATCTGCAAATATACCAATAATTTTTTAGTCACAGATTAACCTTTACCCCAAATATTGCATGGTTCCCGAGCACTCCCTGATAGGATCGGGACAGGCGGGATCACGGAGTAAACCTATACAAACTATTCTCAACCAATCCATTATTAAAGTATTGAATATATGCTTTTAATTCTTTTTGAAGTGCTTTTTTCTTAATGTCTAGTGATCCCATTACGGTATCAACGCTAAAATGAAGTAGGCGGCTGTCACCATTTGTAGTCAATTCTATGTAATAATCTTTATGGATAAGCCTGTATGTCTCCGCTGAATAATTGATGGCATAACCTTTGCAGTTTTCATTAAAAAAGGAATTTCCAAACCAGGTGATCTTATCGGTTTTGAACCCAAGATAATCCAGTACGCCTGGCATAATATCAACATGCTGTGTGATCCTTCCCATTTCGGCCATTACTTGTCCCACCTGCCATTTATTTGTATAGTGGATTTGATTAGCAGAGCGTCCCGAGTAACTCGGGAGCCCCGCCAGTTGGCGGGGTTCCATACCCACAGGCCTTTTTTTGCCCTGCTCCCTGCTCCCTGCGCCCTGCCCTAATGACTGTTTTGGGGTCGAAAGCTTGTTTTTAGGATGAAACAAAATTAAAGGAACTCTATATTGCCCTACTACATTCTGATAAGCTTTTTCAGAACTTTTTTGCGTATGGTCGGCTGTTATTATAAAAAGTGTATTGCTGTACCATGCCTTTGCTTTTACCGTTTCAAAGAATTTTTTTAGCGCATGATCAGTATATCCTATACTTTCATGTATTGGTAATACACCTTTGGGGAATTTTCCTTCATATTTTTTGGGTATGGTATATGGCTGGTGAGAGCTTAAGGTGAATATTACCGAAAAAAAAGGCTGATTATATTGTGAAAGTTTTTTTGCAAAGAACTGCAAAAAGGATTCGTCAAAAATTCCCCAATTGCCGTTATAATCATTTTCACTTTCAGGATATTCGTTCATACCATAATAATCATCCATCCCTAAAATTTTTGAGAACATATCAAATCCCATAGTGCCATTGATGCCTCCATGAAAGAAAGAGGTTTGATAGCCATACTGTTTAAGGATCGTTCCCAGTCCATAAATTTCATTGGTTTGATAAATAGAAGTTATCAGCGGCTCATCCATCAGGGCCGGTATCCCGGCAATAATTGCAGGTACTGCCTGCATGGAAGTTCTGCCATTGGCAAAATTATTTTTAAAAAATATTCCTTCCTGCGCCAGAGAATCTAAAAAAGGTGTATAGCCCTTGTATGAGTTTCCGGTTCCCAGGTATTCTGAGGAAAAACTTTCAAGGATTATGATGATTATATTATCTGTGCTGCCGGGTGCCAGATGTTGGGAACGGGAGACGAAGGACGAAGGACTATTGTCGTCCCCAGCACCCGGTTTCCCGTCTCTTTCACCTTCGTCAAGGCAGGGTTTTTTAATGATTTCCAGAACGTCTTTATCATTTTTAAAATAGTGTACTTTTTCTACTCCTGCCACATAAAAAAATGTATTAATAAAAGTAAAAGGTGTGTTCAAAGTCAGGATGCCAAGAATATTGGGTGGAATTACAAAGGCGTGGTTTAGGCGTAAAGGTTTTAGTTGGAAACCTCCTCTAACAGCCAAAAAGCTAAAGGAAATTAAAAGGATATAAAAAATGACCGTTGTTAATCCGGATACCAGGCGCTGGGAAGTGGATGCTTGACCCGCCAGTCGGCAGTCGGCAGTCGGCAGTCGGCAGTCGGCAGTCGGCATTGGATAAAAGAAGAAGAGTAGTATTGCAAATATGATACTCAACAACGACATATACCAAAAATGAATGGAAAGCTGCAGGAGTTGATCAACCACATCATTTGAAATGTTAATTATATCGGCTGTTACTCTTTTGCCTGTAAATTTAAAATACTCCAGGTCAATTAAATTAAGAATGAGAAAAGGAATATTTAAGGCCAGGAAAAGTGTTTTCAAAATTGTTTGATAGATTTTGTGTTCTTTGAATCTAAAAGGTAATACCGAGAAGAATATAAAAACAGCATTGATGATGATCAGAATTGACAGATCAAAGCGTATTCCGTGCAGAAATGATAATAGCAAATCGCTTACTGGGATGTTATCAAATACATGAAAATTAAATAAGTAAAAGAGGATTCGGATAACGGTATAGAAAACTATTACCAGAAGAAATCTTTTAAAGGGTAAGAAGAAATGGTGTAGGTTCAATGTATTGGGATTCCAATGTTTTAAATGAAGCTTATATTCTAATCTATCCATTGTGATCTTAATGAGCAGTTACTGGGTTCTGGGTTCTGGGTACTGGGTACTGGGTACTGGGTTCTGGGTATTGGTTTCTGTATACAAATGTTACTTTATTTTCTAATTACCCAGCACCCAATACCCAGTACCCAGAAACTAATTTCTTACTTTTTACTTTGAAACAGATCAATATTTTCCGGTAATCCCTTTTTACCCGTCTTAGTCATAGCTTTCAGCATTTTCTTCATGCCTTGAAATTGTTTAAGCAAATTATTTATCTGCTGAACTGTTGTACCACTTCCGGAAGCAATTCTTTTTCGTCTGCTTCCATTTATAATATCGGGCATTTGTCTTTCTGCAACTGTCATTGACCTGATTATTGATTCCATGGGCTTGAATGCGTCTTCGTCAATTTTTGTATCTTTTATCTTGTCCATGCCCGGCAACATGCCAATAAGGTCTTTTACATTTCCCATTTTTTTTATCTGTTGTAATTGGGATAGCATGTCTTCCAAATTAAATTGATTTTTGTATATCTTCTTACTAAGTACCCTCGCCTCTTCCTCGTCAAAAACATCCTGTGTTTTTTCTACAAAAGAAACCACATCCCCCATTCCCAGTATTCGCTGTGCCATTCTGTCGGGATGGAAAACATCAATCGTATCGGGTTTCTCACCATGGCTGATAAATTTTATTGGCTTTTCTACCACAGCACGGATCGATAAAGCAGCTCCTCCACGCGTATCGCCATCTAATTTTGTAAGCACGACCCCGTCAAAATTCAACTGCTCATTAAATGTTTTTGCCGTACTGACAGCATCCTGACCAGTCATCGCATCTACAACGAAAAGGGTTTCAGTAGGATCAGTTGCTTTTTTAATCCGGGTGATCTCCTGCATCATTTTTTCATCAATAGCCAAACGTCCGGCAGTATCTATCACAACAACTTTTTTACTGTTGGTTTTCGCATATTTGACAGCATTTTTGGCAATCTTAACAGCGTCTTTACTATCCGGTTCACTATACACTTCAACATCTACCTGCTCACCCAAAATATTCAACTGCTTAATTGCCGCAGGCCTGTATATATCGCAAGCAACGAGTAAAATCTGCTTGCCCTGTTTTTTGAGGTGATTGGCAAGTTTGGCAGCAAAGGTTGTCTTACCGGAACCCTGTAAGCCGGCAATTAATACAACAGCAGGATTTCCTTTTAAATTAATGTCCTGCATTGTTGTTCCCATCAATTCAGTCAATTGGTCACTAACAATTTTGACCAACAATTCACCGGGTGAAACCGCGATTAAAACTTCCTGCCCTAACGCTTTTTCTCTGATCGCGTCTGATACTGATTTGGCAACTTTGTAATTAACGTCTGCCTCTACCAGCGCCCTTCTTATTTCTTTTACCGTTTGCGCTACGTTTATTTCAGTGATCGTAGCAGTGCCTTTTAAAGTTTTTATGGCACGGTCGAGTTTAGTGGATAGGTTTTCGAACATATTACATAAAGTTAATAACAGTTAACAACAGTTAACAACAGTTAACAACGGTTGCTTAAAACACTGCTTTTTTGCAATATGCTCTTTTTTTTCAAGATTAAGCATATGAAAAAGTAACCGATATTAACCATTATTAACCGCTATTAACTGTTTTTAACCATATTCAGGTTAATTCGTTTTTAAGTTGTTTATTATTCGTATATTAGCATCGGGCTTATTAGTATAAAAATGAAAACAATCCTGATCGTAAACGCAAATATAGTAAATGAAGGGAAAATATTCAATTCAGACCTATTAATAAAAGATGGGTTCATTCACAGAATTGATAAGCAAATTGCTGAAAAGGCTGACATTACGATCAATGCCGAAGGTAAATTCGTGCTTCCGGGCATTATTGACGATCAGGTTCATTTCAGGGAACCCGGTCTTACACACAAAGCCGACATCTATAGTGAATCAAAAGCAGCCGTAGCCGGAGGTGTTACCAGCTACTTCGAAATGCCCAATACTACGCCTCGCGCTTTAACACAACAACTGCTGGAAGAGAAATACCACATTGCTGCCAGGAGATCGTTAGCCAACTATTCCTTCTACATGGGCACATCTAACGACAATATTGAAGAAGCGCTAAAAACCGATCCTTCCACTGTCTGCGGCATTAAAATTTTTATGGGTTCATCTACCGGAAATATGCTGGTTGATGATGAAAAAACCTTAAAAAGACTATTCGATAAAGCCCCATTGCTTATTGCTACCCATTGTGAAGACGAAAAAACTATATTAAGGAATCTTAAAAAATACGAAAAAAAATACGGGGAAAACATACCTGTAAAATGCCATCCTGAAATAAGAAGTGTAGATGCCTGTTTCAAATCTTCCTCATTTGCTGTAAACTTAGCAAAACAATATGGCACCCGGCTGCACATATTACATATTTCAACAGAAGAGGAATTAGCGCTTTTTGAAAACAATATTCCACTCGAAGTAAAGAATATTACAGCAGAAGTGTGTGTCCATCACCTTTGGTTTGATAATAGTGATTATGATGATCTGGGAACACGAATTAAATGTAATCCCGCAATTAAAGAAGCAAGACACAAAAAGGCTTTACTCAAAGCATTATTAGATGACAGGTTAGACATTATCGCTACCGACCATGCTCCACACACCATAGACGAAAAACAAAACTACTACAAAGATGCGCCTTCGGGAATTCCCCTGATACAAGATTCATTAAATATTATGCTGGAATTTTATCAACAGAGAAAAATAACCCTTGAGAAAATAGTGGAAAAAATGTGCCATGCACCGGCAATTTGTTTTAATATCGACAAAAGGGGCTTTATTCGTGAAGGATTTTGGGCGGACCTTGTAATCGTAGATCTAAACGCATCCAGGAAAGTAAAAAAAGAAAATATTTACTATAAATGCGGGTGGTCTCCTTTTGATGGAAAACTTTTTTCTTCCGGTATCACTCATACGATCGTATCAGGCCACCTCGTCTATGATAACGGGAAATTCGATGAATCCGGGAAAGGAATGAGACTTGAGTTTGATAATAAATAAATTTCCTTTTTATGAAAATAGAGATTCTTATATTGGCTCTGTTGAGTCCACTACGGGGATCAGTGCAGCTTACCAGGTTCTAAAATGGTTAACCGTACGCACTAACCTGGCAAATCTTTATATGAGCCGCGCTAAATGGGATGGTCAGGAAGACCCTAATTCAGGATTATACGCAATTAACGGAATGATAGGCGCTACACTTCTATTCAAAAATAGATTGGTCATTACCCCCGGGTTTCGTTATCCCATATATCAACGCACCCTTACTATTGAAGGTGATACTTTTGAATTTGGACCTACTTTTTTGCTGAATGTATCATTTTTTACACGACTCCGGGATTAACTAAATTGAATTAATATTCTACCAATTTCCTGGTATAAACCTTACCTGAGTTCCCTTCGCGGTCGTTTACAGTCAATTTAAGTATATAAACTCCGGATGAATAACCAACCTGCCTGGCGCTGAAACTATACTGATAATTCCCAACGCTTTGCATTTCATTAGCCAGCGGTTGTACCATTTTACCATGTATATTGTAAACTTCTAAGATAACATCTGCTTTTTCCGTTAAAGTATAGTTTATCTGAGTCTCACCTGTATATGGATTGGGATAAATGTTTATCCCTATACTTTCCGGTTGATTTTCGTTTATGCCTGTGCCGCCAATATTAACGATTA